>NZ_JBHSLW010000023.1:0-151496 GCF_042657265.1 Allobosea eneae | reverse complement strand
ATCGCCTTAATGGACACTGACCACCCTCACGCGCCAATCATCGGCACATCATCGGCCATCGACATCTGCGGAAAAAGGCGGCTCACGCCGGAGGGCTACGCTCAAGCGCAGGTCTCACAGTCAGCTCAAACGCCTCAAAGATAGCGCCTCCACTGTCGGCACCTGTCGACCAGAGATCAAACCGGGCATCGACAGTTTTCGAGAGCATCACGGAGGCTTGCCAGAAGGTCTCCTGATCCTTCGCGTCGATCATTTGCTGATACCAGACCTTTGACCAGGCATTGCGTTCATAGGCCGCCTGGGCAGCCCGATAGGCCTGTCCAATGAAACCTTGGGCATTTACGAAGCGGGCGAGCACCGCAGAGGCGTGATCGCTGCTATCGGAAAAGCCCGACACCATCAGCGCGAGACAACAATCGATCGGTTCTCCTCGATGAAGAAGCTCATCGACAACCGCCTCGACAATCCCCTGACGTGCGGACAATGAAGCGGCCAGAACCTCGAAAGCGATATCGGCGTCATGATGGCGAGAAACCAATCTCTGCCTGCAGATGGTCTCGATCGAAGCGACGTCCGCGTTAGCCCATAGCAAAAGGGTTTCCATGGGAAGCTTGGCCGCCCCCGTGATACGGCGGATTGTCGGCTTGATATCCGCAACCCGCCGCACCAATGCTAAAGCCGTACCGTTGCCCGTCCTGGAAAGCGCAATACCAAGCTGAAATGCGACGTGGTGGAGGTGACGGAGCTGGGCGTCGTTGGCGGAATCAAGCATCGACAGCCATGTCTTCGCAGCATCGGGATCAGCATCCGCCAGTGCCTTGACGCCGTCATAGGTCAGGTCTGTCAGGATCAGCTTCGCATCGGCTGCAGAAAGTTCGCGGGTGAAGCCCTGATAGGCGCGCCCGATGCGCTTCTGCCGGTCGTTGAACTCGGCAGTCGTTTCCCCGAAGCGATCCAGTTGTTCCCGGTGATCCTGCGCCGGCGGATCCTCCAGCGACATCAAAGGAGGCTTGGGATCCCGAAGGTTCGGCGACGTGGTGGTCATACCCGGCAGCTGAGGCGCGTCGCCATACCCGAGCGCCTTCCGGAGAGCTGCTTCGATCCGCGGAATAACAGCCGCTGCCCCACTTGCACCAAGGCCTATCGCAGCAAACCCATAATGATTGAGATGCATGCGATCGAGCGCATCCTCGATAGACAACTCGCCCAGTTTCGCGGCCTCAAGGATCGCCGAGGAGCCGTACCAGGCCTCGAATGTCGCCGTCTCCGATTTCAGCTTCCGTGCATCCCAACCGGTCGCCACCACTGCGGACAAAAGAGACGGATTAGCAGACGCAGCCGCCACGCCAAGCGCCTGGCTGCGCACAATGGCTTTTTCCGACTGGCAGAGGTCGGCAACAATCCTGAGCGCCCGGTCCGACATCGCGGGGCCGGAATATATCAGCGCGGCGAGCACGGCAGCCTGGGCGCTCTCCGAACCGTTCTGAAGCACCTTTTCGAGAACGCTTTCAACCTTTGCTTCTGACGCCGGCAGAAGCTGTTCGATCGTATTGAGGATAAACAAGTCGCCACGAACATCCGCGATGGCGTCCAATTGTTCGTCCGGCGGAAGATGGGGAACTGCGAGCCGAACAGAGTGCTGAGCTGTCAGCCACTCGTCCCTTCCATCGGCGTCATCCTGCTTATGGGATATCGTGCTGGATTGCCCAGCTACGAGGAAGCCTCTGGCCTGCGCCGGTGTCAAAATGGATGAATGCTCCAGAAGGCCAAGAACACCCTGGCGGCGAGGAAATCCGCTTCTGCCAAGAACGTTATCGGCAAGGGCACGATGAGGAGAAACAGCATCAGCCAGATGGAAGCGCGCCACTGCGCAGCGGGCACCGCCGAAGAAGTGGTCGCCTTCCGCCTGGCCCATGTGAGTGAGCAGCTTGGCGGGATCAATGGCGCGATACGCCTGTGCTGTCGCGTCGACATTGTCCGGCTTTGCCGAAACGGGGTCGCATGGATCTGAGGCGCAGTATCTTTCCCGACGGGAAAAACCGGAGAATGACTCTCGATCGCGGACGAGCCACTCAGCCAGAGTTTCGGCTTTCAGGCCGTCATCGCATGCGCCGGTCGCTCTCAACACCTCGACGCGCGCCCACTTGCCGACGTTGGAGCTTTCAGCCTCGGGCAGAGTTTCCAGCTCCGCCAAAAGAGCATCCCTCGTCGCGTTCCAGTCCGTGCGATTGAAACGGATGAGCTGACGGAACATTTTATCAGCGCTGTGTATGGACGGGCCGTAGGCATCAGAGAAGCAATAGCGCATGAAGAATGGCGCGAAACCGGCCAGAGGCTTGCCGGCAAGCATGTAAAATGTTGTCTTCAGAAGCGGATCGAAATCCCAACGATCTGTCTCGGTGAGATTCTTCTCGATGTAATCCCGCTCAGGTTTCGTAAGATGGCCGGTGGATTCTGAAATTTTCTTCAGACGTTTTTCTCGTTCTTCATCCACCTGCTCGACCGGATCCCGCCCCGGTGTTTTGAACATCATCCGCTCGGGAGCGAGCGAATAATAGGACAGCCAGCTCTTTGCGTTGGATGCGATCTCGCTCCAGACAGCCGGCACATCGCTGTGATGCATCAATGCGTAAAGCAGCCATTCGGCGTTGGTGTAATGGATTCTCGAGCAGTGCACATTTTCCATGGCTGCGAGGAACGCCGCCGGCGCTTTTTTGACCAGAAGTGCGAAAGCGTCGACCTCATCGGCCGGGGGATTCTGTAGCGATACCAGGTGCTCCAGCAGCGCGGTCCTCACCTCGGTGTGAATATCGTCCTTCAGACATGCGACCTGGATGGCCGTAAAGACAACTTTGGCGACTTCATCGAGGGCTGCGATGGGTTCGAGAATTGCCGCCAGGATGTCTCGCGGATTGCGCTTGTTTCGATGTTCCTTGGAAAGGGCGTCGACGAGGTAGAGAGCCAGTCCGACGTTAAGACCGTCCGGCTTTATCTCGTATTCCAGGTCGGAGCCGGCGACAGGTTCAAAGAACCGGGTCGTTGCAGCGGCCTGAAGCGCATCGCGGCTTGTCGCGTTGAAAATCAGCAGGTCATCCGGCGACGGGCCGCTGAGGCGACCGATGACGTCACTCGCCAATTGCTTCAGGAGCTCTGCGAATTCAACAGGCTGGAAAGGAAGAGCACCCGTGACGGTCGCCTTCCGCACCTGTTCGAATATCAGACGCCCGACGCTCAGCTGTCCGATACGCTCGACATCCTTGTTCTCCAAAAGATCGATGGCTAAGCCGAGTACGCGCGGATTGCGCAGAGAATTCAGCACCTCGCTTCGTACCTTGCCGGCGTCGATGCCCCGGCTCGTCAGCAGCGATTTCACGTCTGCAATCGTCCAGGGCGCGATTGTGAGGAGCTTTACCGCCGAGACAAGAGACCGTTGAATGGACGCCCAGTGCGCGGACCTTGTCGTCACGACAACACAGCCGCCCATCGAACCAAGTTCCGCAGCCGCGCGATCGATCCATCTCGCCCAGTCGCCGTTTCGAGGCTGATTGAGGCCATCGATCAACAGCGTTATCCGGACATTGCCCGGCGACGGATTGGCACGCCAACCTTTTATTCGTCTACGCCAACGAGCAAGCGCCCTTTCCGAGACGGACCCGCTGGTCTGCCGGATAAGCTTCCGGACCAAAAACGTCTCGAAATCCGAAGTTGCCTCTTCTTCGAGAAGTTCGTCGGCCGTGCAGATTAAAAGCAGGGACCGCGGAGCTGCCTGAAGCCACGCATTTGCGCAAAGCCATGTCTTTCCGACGCCCTCATCCCCGATAACGACGTAGAGTTCGCCAGCCGGTCGTCCGGAGAACGCATTTATCAGCTCGGATTGCTTCGGCCTGTGAATAGCCGTCAGCCCTGCCGGGTCGAGCGGCGCCAGTGGTTGCCCGAATTCAGCACGCGCGAGGACCCGGCTTTTGAACAACCGCTCCAGCCATTCATGGTTCAGAGTGCGAGCGCTCCCGAGGCCCGCCTCTTCCACAGAAAGCGCCGCCCTCAAGGTTGCGATCCGATCGGGCATATCAGCCTGCCCCGAGAAATAGTCGATGGCCGCGTGCGCCGGCGGGACCAGATGCGCATCGGGCGTTCCCTCGAGCATGTCGGTCAGGAAAATTTTGACTTCGTCTGCGGCCGCAACAGTGCCGATGAGGAGCGCGCCAAGATTTGTGTCGGACCAATCGAGCGTGGCGATCCCGATTCCGAAACGAGCGGCGAAAGCACGTGCGTCCGTGACGGTCTGGGCAACGACTTCGCACGTCGCTCCCAAAACCCACAAATCAACCTGGCCTTTATCATCAATAGCGAGGTCGTACAGTTTCGCTGAGATTTCTTTCTTGTCGGGGCTGGTTTCGTAGCGCTTGCCTTCAAAGTAGGTTTCTCCGCCATCAAATGCGGAATCGCCGTCTCGGCCCCGTTGTGTCCCGGAACTGGCAAGCCGAAAGGGCTGCCCGGTCAACCGGCCAAGCACAATCGCAAGCAGCCCCTCGAATCCGTTGGGACCAGAGTGATAAAGTTTTTGAAGGGCAGCCCGGAGGTCGTCCGAGTGCTTTTTGCCCAGCACATTCATAAATTGGAAGATAGACCGATTCGGTTCAGAAAAAACGCACTAGGGCTTTGAAATCGGAAGAAGAAAATACTGGCTAGTGTGCGGAAGAAATCGCCAATCGGGTAGTGCAAACCAACCCCAGCAGTATTATCAAGCTGTTCCACTACGTCGCCGGTCAGTTCTCGCCGATCAGGCCGATACATCGAAGCATAGCTTTCAAGTCCGGTTCAACGGCACTAGCGCGGACAACGCCTTGTAGATCGACCCTGCGCGCCAACTCCGCTCGGCTGGCAGGTTTAGCGTACCCCGCCCATTCCCGCTCGATCGCGCGCTGTGCAGCCTGGTTATCTGGCGGCCGATTGGCGGCACGATTTGGAAAGTGCCGGAGCAAAAGGGCCTCAAAACATGGCTCCTGCCAAACGATCTGTATCCCCTCTTGCCCGGCGAGACGCCGAGCACGTTCCGCGCGGTCACGGTCCATCTCTGCCTGATCAGTGTCCAGAAGAACAAATCGTTCGACCGGCGCAGCCCGTGTCCTTCTGAGATGGGCCAGCTTTCGCACGGCCATTTCAACGCGGCTAAGGGGGTCACCCGCGCCTGGCCCGAGCACTTCGATCATAAGATGGACGGGGAGGTCCGCTTCTCTGACGAGATCCTGGAGAAAGCCGGCATAGCCCTGTTCAGACTCACCCTCGCAGCCGATGAATATGGGTCTCCGTGGCGGAATAAAGGCGCGGCGCGTTCTCATCCGAGTTTCGGAACCCCGCCATACACACCGCTGAGATATTTTCGGTAGTGGTTGTCGTCGCGGCGGACTTTGACATCCATCAGGCTGTAGACGTTGGTACGGCCATCGCGATCTTTCTCGCAAAGGACGATCTCTTCCTTGTTCAGGTCGTCCAGAAGCGACGCCGAATGGCAGGTGAACCAGAGCTGGGCGTCCAACGGGTTCTTGTTGAGGCAATCGTAAAACCAGCGTGTGATCTCGGGCAGGACAAGCGGATGGATCGCGAGATCAAACTCGTCAATCACGCATAGGCCGCCCCGGCGCAGTGTGATCGCCAGCGCCGGAAACATTCTGATGAAGCTGCGCGTCCCGTGGCTCTCGAGAGCCCAGGGCATTTCCAGCTCGAGGCCGGAATGCTTGAACATGGGCTGCGGTCCGTTCGGTGTGGGCTCGAAGCGCATGCCTTCAACGCCGACGTCGATCCTGTTCAGCTCTTTATTCAGCAGTGGGAGCAGATCCGGTGAAGCGCCCAAGAAGTCGATTACGCTTTTGTCCTGAACCAAGTTCGCGTTGCCGACCAGAAAAAATGCCTTTCGGGCCTCTTCGACAAATAGCGATGCCGCCGGGTGCTGGAACAGCGCGAACGAGGAAATTACCGAGACATTTGGCCTGAGCGTGTTGAGCAGGTGGTGAAAACCCGAAAGCGGAAACGTCTTGGAGTCCTTGACCTGCCCGTCTTCCGAGCGCTCGAAAACCCGCTGCCACTTCCCCTGGCCCTTGGGCTTTTGCCGAAGCGCCTCGGTCAGAATTCGTTGCGGCAGGCCATCTACGACTTCAAGCACAAGCTCATACCGATAGACGCCATATTCAACGTCTTCGCCAGCCTCCATCCGCCGGAGCACGTCGTGAGAGAGATTCATTGCGCCGCCAAGTTCAACGGCCATGCGAATGGGACGCGAGCGCGACGCGTCGTCGTTGAACCTCTCGCATGGAAATCCGGGAACCGTTCGCTGCGCGCTGTCGCGGACTAACGTGAACAGGAATTCGAGCGCGCGGAGCACAGTCGTTTTGCCGGACGCATTGGCTCCAAAGAGCGCGACGACCTTTGGCGCACGCAGTTCCGAGCCCGGGAACACCGGTGCAAAGCGGCAGTCCGGATCGGGCACATTGGGCGCGATCGTGAGATCCAGCACTTGGGGGTCCCGGATCGACGAAAAATTCTCGATCTCCAATCGATAAAGCAACTGAGACTCTCCTGCTACTGTCTATAATAGCCATTTCAACGAAATTTTGTCAATCATCTGATTATAGGCTTCAGAATTCGCGCGATTTTGCGCCGTGCCGTCGCCGCTGATGTCAGCGGCCGCGCTCTATCCCGGCTAGCATGCGCCTGCCTCCACCAAATCGGTACAGAGGCGGTATTATGGACAGGCCTACGATAATGACCTGTCTTCCTGTATTGTCAGACTGCGTATTCGTGGCTCGTAATCCACCCAAAGCGGCCGATTTGCTTGCCCGAAACCGGACGCTCCCAGAGTCGGATATGGGCCAGCCTTTCCCCTCCGTGGCGGGGCGGGGGAGGCGGATTCCTGCCTGATGTCCCAGTGAAGCGAAGAGATCCGGAACCCGAAGTCGGGAACCCCCGGGAATGAGCAGGTGAGGCCGTCCCGGGTCCTGGAACCCGAACGGACCATCCCATGAAGACTGTGAATGACGGCGCTGCGGCGGCCGAAGACGACGCGCGCCCGACGGCCGCTGATCTCGCGCGATATGCGCGAGCCTATCGGCTCAGCACCAAGCATAGCCAGATGTTTCCGATGTGGCAGGCGGCGATGGCGCACGCCCTGCTGCTCGATCATGATGGCGACCGCGTGTACGAAGACCATGGCGGCCTCAATGGCCGGCAGATGGCGGAGGGGGCGCGATCGATGGCGCGAACCTTCGCGCTGCTGATCGCCGAGGTTCCTGCGCGCGATGAGCATGAGCTCGCTCATAAGATCGAGATTTATGAGTCGATGAGCTTTTTGCCGGATGAGATGAAGCGTTCGCGCACGGCGTACATGGTGGAGATCGCCATGCATGCTGATGCGAGCGCGCTCGGGATCGAGCTGCGCAAGACGTCTTACGATGCCGGTCCGAGCGGCGTGCAGTAGGGTCGCCGCCATGTCCTCGTTCATTATCTACGATCTCGAGACGACCGGTCTCGATCCGGCCTGGAACGTGCCGTTGCAAGCCGCCCTCATCTACACGGATGAGGAGCTGCGTCCGCTCGGTGAGCTCTCACTGCGCTGCGCCTTGCCGGCCCATGTCGTGCCGAGCCCCGGAGCGCTGCTGACCACTGGGATCCGGCCATCTCAGCTGGACCAGGCACCCATGTCGTGCCTTGACATGCTCGGCCAGATCGCCCGCGCGATCCGAGCGTGGTCGCCCGCCACGATCCTCGGCTATAACACCCTGCACTATGACGAAGAGGTGCTCCGGCACAGCTTCTTCAGCCATCTCCTGCCGCCCTATTCGACCCAGGCGATGGGCCTGAAGCGAGCCGATCTCCTCGTCATGCTGCGGGCGGCGATCATGCTGGAGCCCGACGCGATCGCGATTCCCGTCGGAGAGGATGGCAAGCGCTCGCTCAAGCTCGGCGCGGTCTGCCGGGCCAACGGCATCCCGCTCGCCGAGGACGAGGCGCATGACGCGCTTTTCGATGCGCGCGCGACGCTCGCGCTGTTCCGCCTGCTGAAGGAGCGCGCCCCGGGGACGGTCGCACTCATGCTCGCCAATGCGCACAAGTCCGGGCCGATCCGGCTGCTCTCCAGCGGCGATCTGATCTGTCTCGGTGGGCATTCGGCGCTGGTGCCGGCGGTCGGCATCATGCCCAGCCCCGACAATGCGACCTCGTGGGCCACGGCCGATCTCTCGATCGATCCGGTGAGCTATCTCAATGGGACGGCGGAAGAGGTCGCGAAGCTGCTGACGCGTTCGGGCTCGCGACCTGTGCGGATGGTGAAGACCAATTCGCAACCGATCGTGCTGGCATGGGAGGATGCGCAGCATGCGCTGTCGGCCGATCGGCTCCCGGACGCGGTCTACCACGACCGCGCACGCATGATCCGACAGCACCAGGCCTTCCAGCGCCATCTCACAGCGGCGCTGCAGAACCGCTTCGCTGATCGGCAGCCGTCGATTTATCCCGATGCGACTCTTTACTCGGGCGGATTCCTGACCGATGCGGACGCGCGCATCAGCGCCCGCTGGCATGAGCTACCTTGGGACCAACGCGGTGCGCTCGTGCGCCATTTGGGGGACGTTCGCCTCCAGGCCTTTGCCAACCGGCAGATGTTCCTGCAGGCGCCGGAATGCCTGTCTCAGGAAGCCAGACGCAAGGGCCGCGATTGGCTGCGCGACCGGCTGACGACAGAAGAAGACGTCCCCTGGCTGACTCTGCCGCGGGCACTTGAGGAGGTCGCGGAACTGCGCGCCGCGGTCGATCAGCAGGATGCTGACAGCAACGCTCATCTCGATGCCATCGAGAGCTGGCTGCGCGAGCGAAATGAGCGCCACCAGACGGCGGCGTGATAGGAAAGTGGCCGGCGCCCAAGGCGCCGGCCGTTCGGAAGGAAAGCGGAGAGGCGCTGCCACGAGGCAGTTACCCCCAAAAACTTCTGGACATGACCATGCAGACCAACATTCCGCCCGCCACCTCGCTCGAAGACATCGTGTTCGAGCCCGCAATTCATCCTGTCGTCGATGATCTCGACGGAATCGCGCGCCAGCTTCGTAGCTCCGGCGATCGCGACGCGGCCTACGCGAACGTCGCGATTGAGCGTTTCCTCATCAGCGCCGCCGCCGGCCGCGCCCTCGGATTCGCGCAGGAGACCGAGCGCTTTCTCGCGCTCGCCCAGGCCTCGCCGAAGCCGCAGGTCGTCGAATGCCTCGACATGCTGACCGCGCTGACGGTGCTCAACTCCGCGTCCACCATCGCGGTGGCGATCATGCCGCCGCGAACCGCCGACGATCTCCTAGCACGCGAGTTCGTCGCCGAGAGCGTCGATTCCAAGCTGCACGTGTCCGGCGATGCCGCCATGATCGAGGCCGCCGCGCTCGCTTTCGAGATCGGTCCTCTGCCGATAGCCATTGGCGAGCGCCAGCGCAGGACCTTTGTTCTGGCGAGCGCTGCCCCGCCCGCTGCGGCGATCATGCGAGACGGCGTTCCCGCCATGTTCCGTCTGGAGCAAGGCCCGAGCTTGGTCGATTTCATGCAGAATCTCCCGCAAGTCGCGGAACTCGTCGAGCGCGCTGGCCTCTTGCTCGACGATGCGGAGCGCATCGCTCGCATGATCGCCGTAGGCAATCTTGGCGCAGAGACGCTCAACCGCCTCGAACGCGCGCGGCGCGGGGCCACGCTGTTGGCAACGGCCGATCTCGCGCGCACTTGCCTCTACGCCGACCTCGTCAACGGAGGCGCGTTCCCCAAGGATCGGGCGCTTGCTCTCGCGCCGCGCCTGCCTGAAGCGCGGCTGCGCAGCATCATCGCCTTCGCCGCCCTGACCGGCGGCGTCATCGGCGAGCTCAGCAGCGCGGCCCAAGCGCTTACCACAGCCATCCGGGGCCACTGAACGTCAAGCACGGAACGAGCGAAGACGAAGGGGCGCCTTTGGGCGCCCCTTCGCGATTCCGGGATCCGGGAGGGGATGCAGTCGAGATGGCTGTCACCCACGGAAAACACATCATGTCCAATAAAGATCAGGGCCGGCTTCCGCCACCCGCCACGAACCTCACGCTTCGCGAAGGCGAGCGCTTTCGCGATCCGATCGAGGCGCTGACCTCTGGCATCGGCAACGATCCCGCGCTCGGCGAGCTGATCGCATTCCGGCAGAGCCAGCCCAACTTGAAGGAGGCCGCGCGGATGTCGCGGCAACTCGACCACGAGGCGCATCGAGTTGCCTATGCCGATGCCCGGCATCCGGAAGCGAATACCATCGCAGCCAGCATGGAGCTCGCGGCGCTTCTCTTCGACAGTTTGGTCTGCGCCTGGCCGGCCGACACGCTCGATGAAGTCGATGCCAAGCTTGCTCTCGCTGACGGGCGTGGACCGTTCGGCACGGATCAGGAGGCGGATTATGTCGCGTCGCTCGACTCGAAGACCGCCCGGCGGATCCGGGTGATGCGGGCCGCCTTCCATGTCGGCGAACTGAGCGTCCCGCCGGCACCGCCGGCTCCCGGACCTGACGACCGCAACCTGTCGGCCTGGCCGCGCAGCCGCTACGATCTGCGCGATGCCCTACCGATCCGCGGCGGTCAGCCGATCCTCGAGATCACGCCCGAAGCGTGGATCGCGTTCGCGCGCAGCGGGCCCAGCTTCAGCCACCTGCGCGAGCGCGTCGTCACGATGTTCACGACCGCCGAGCGCCTGTTCGACCTCGCGCGCTCGAACGTCGACGGCGCAAGCCGCGAGCTGCGGATCGGTGGTGAGGGCGCGCAGATCCTCGCCTATCTCAGCGCCTGCCAGGCGATGATCTGGCCGGCGCGGTTCAAGGCCGATCTCGACGAGAAGCGAGCGGTGGCGCGGATCATCAACGACCGCACCTGCCGCCCCGACCCGCTCCACATGCAGGCGATCGTCCGGCATATGGTTGACGAGGCGATCTGGGTTCATCGCCGGCTGGGACTTCATGACCAGGCGCTGTTCACCAGCGACTGGATCGAGATCGTCTGAGCCAATCATCCGGCTGCGACGACAGGAAGGCGGCGCCACCCGGCGCCGCCTTTTTCGTTGGGATTGCGGCAGGCGGAAGACCGAAGCGGTCGACCCCGCGGAAAGCATCGAGCGCCGCGGAGCGCGGATCACGATGATGCACACACCTGAAGACGAGACGCCGGACGATGCAGATAGCGACGACATCGGAGCTGAGATCCTGCTGACACATCTGACGGACCAGCGGCCCAACGGCGGCCCCGGGAACGCGAACGGTCCTGGACTCTCCGGTCCCGAGATCCCGGAGCCGGAGGCCCAGATCGCTCGCGGGCCGGAGACGGACTGGCGGAAGACCACCGCGCTCATCTTCGGTCATGCCGACGTCGGCGAACAATTGCGTCTTCTCGCCATCGAGAATGGCGACACCTCCCATCTTGGCAATGAGGAGGCGTCTCGCTTCAACAAGCTGTGCTGGCTGACCGAGCAGCCGACCCGGAAGCCGCTTCTGTTCGGGGCGCAACGGATGCGCGAGCAACTCGATGAGCTGCGCAGGACGTCTCCGTCCTTCGTCGCTGTCACCGATCTCGTCGACCGAGCTATGGCGCTCTCGCTGCTAGCCGAGGCGCCGGTTGCGATCCCGCCGCTCTTATTGGTCGGGCCCCCCGGCGTCGGAAAGACGTATTACACAAAGGCGCTGGCGGCCATACTGGGCGTGCCGGTGCACGCATGGTCCTGCGCGATGAACTCCGACGCAATGCAGCTGATCACTGGGCACCCGACGAGCTGGCGCGGCGCCAGGATGGGCCTCCTGACCGAAGCGCTCGTTACGTCATCATCAGCGAGCCCGGTCTTCCTCCTCGACGAGGTCGATAAATTTATGACCCATAGGGATGAGCAGCCTTACAACATCCTGCTCAACGTCCTCGAGGGCGAGAACTCCGCGACCCTGCTCGACGAGTATCTACGCGTTCGCTTCGACGTCTCGCATGCGATCTTCATCGCGACGGCGAACGACGTCTCTGTCCTGCCGGACTTCATTCTGGATCGGTTCCTGGTCATCCCGATTGCCACACCGATAGGTGATGCCCTCATCGCAGTGACGCAGCAGATCGCGGCAAAGATTATCACGCCGCTCGGTCTGCCGATGCCGGGCGACGCGGTCCTCGCCGTCCTCGCCAGGCGCAATCCGCGTCGGATCGGCCGCGTGCTGCGCCTCGCGCTCGGGTTTGCTGCCGCTCAGGGACGAAAAGTCCTCGAGTCGGCCGACATCAGAGCCGCGGATACCCTTGCGTCCCGCGAGGCGAGCCCCGCGCAGATCGGGTTCATGAGGCCCAAGACGGAAGGCGAGGCAGATCGAGAGTGAGGCAAGGTCGGGAAGGCCTCCTGGAGAGAAGGGACCGGCGTTGCCTTCGTCGCCTGCGAGGTGGACTTCAGCGGAAGTCAGTTCGCAAAAGGATGGGCCGCTTCGCCGTTACGACGCGTCCTCCGATCTGGTCGACTGCCTGTCGCAACCAGACCGGTCAGAACGGTAGAATATCGTCAATCCGCGGTTAGGTCTTGTCCGTGTTCATCACACCATCCAGTTCATAGCGGGGATACGCATCGATCCTCATCTTGAGCGCTTTGGGGCGCGCTGAGAAATACCCGTCCGACACATCCTTTCCGTGATTGTGACCGCAGATCTTGTTCACGTAGCGCTTCTTGATGCCGGCCTCTTCGGCGCGCGTGATGAAGGTGTGACGCCAGCCATGGTTCGGGCTGATGTCGTCGTCGAGCTTGACCTGTTCCCGGGTCCACTCGGCCAACTCGCTCGCGCGCTGCTCCTGCTGGGTGCGCGTCGAGCCCGGCTTCTGGGGGGTGTCGCCGACGAAGAGATAGCCGTCCGGCGCCTTCTCACAAAACGCCAGCAGGCCTTCTTCGACGAGAGCATCGTGGATCGGGATCGTCCGCTCGACGTCTGTCTTCGTCTTCTGGAAGTGGATCACCCAGATGCCGTCCTTGATCCTGATGTCCTCGCGCTTCAGCCAGCACACCTCCTGAATGCGGGCGCCGGTATAGGCGCAGATCCATGAGGTCCAACGCCGCGACGCCGCGGCGCGGGGGTAGCGCGGATTGGGACGGGCAGCGCGAGCAGCTTTCAGGATCGCCGCGACTTCGTCGTCGCCAAAGCCCTTGTCATCTTTCTGTGTCTTCTTGTCGGGCTCAACGCTCACCCCCTTTGCCGGATTGACACTGAGAAGCCGTCCCGACGGGTATTGCGTTGCCCATCCTAAGATCGAAGAGATGGCGACGAGGTCGTTCTTGTTGACGGTGTCAGCGCGGACCCCTGGCTTCTTTTCTCGCTGCAAGGCCCACTGCCAGATGTCCTCCTGCGTCAGGAGCCGGACATCCCGATCACCCCAGAATTCGCGGAACGCCGCGATCGAGTGGCCGTAGCGCCTGTATGTAGCTGGCGCTCGTTTCGTTCCCTTGGCCTCCTTCCAGCGCTCGAACAGGGCGTCGATCGTCAGGACGTTCTCGCGGCGAGCCGATTGCAGCGGCTGTGCCTGAGGATGGCGCGGGGGAGGGGTGAATGAAGGCAGGTTCTCGCCGACCGGGTCTCGATAATCGTACTTCGTCAGGCGCCGTTCGGCGGCCTCGACAAAGTCCTGGCCGAGCTGCTCGGCGGCGTTGAGGAGTTTGGCTCGCGTGCCTGCGTCGACCCGCATCTGATACTTCGCGACGAGGTCATCGACCATCGTGCCGAAATAGCGCTCGAGCAGTTCTTCGCGCGAGATCATCGGGTCGCCGTATTTGAGGCCCCAGGCAATGAGCGCGCGCTCGCCCGGCATTTCGATGGCCGCCTCGAGCTCGGCCATCTTCTCGCTCTCGCCCGCCTCGAGATGCTGCGCGGTTACGCTGGCGAGTTCGTCGCGATAGGCTTGGAACTCCTCCGCGATCGCGCCGTCGTGGTCGACCTCGTGGACGGCTTGCTTGTAGATCTCGCCGGCCAGCGCACGCACCTGAACAGGGCCGAGAGTCTGTGGCGGTTGCCCGAGCGATTCATAGAAGGCTTTGAGGGCGTTGAGCGCGAGGGGAAAGCGTTCCTTGGCGACCTTCGCTTCCTTGGTCCGAAGCGAGAGGAAGACCTTGTCGCTGATCACGACGCTGCACTGCTCGCCGGCGACAGGCAGGCTGACGCGCTGCCCCCGGGCCAGCGCGCGAAGGGCCAGCGGCACCTTCACGTTGAGATAGTAGGATCCCGACTTGGTAGCGAAGGGACGAGGCATCTGAAGGGCCATGGTGTGAAACCGCAGTGTGAAAGCGGATACCACCTAACCCGTTATCAATGCTTAACTCTTTGACGCAAAAGCGAGAAAGAGTGGTGCCCAGGAGAGGACTCGAACCTCCACGCCCTTGCGAGCGCCAGCACCTGAAGCTGGTGCGTCTACCAATTCCGCCACCTGGGCAACGGCGGTTCGTTTACGGGGGCCGAACGCGCCTGTCAACGGGCGAAGCCGGCTTTTTGACAATAGTGTATCGGTCGCGCTGGAGGCGGCGTCTCACCGCCTTCACAGCCGCGCTGCTATGCACTAGGACAGGCACAATAGAGTCAGTTTTCAGCGCTTCCAAACGGAGCTTCGCGTCATCATGACGGTCCTGCCTCCCGCTTCGCAACTCGTCACGGTCTTCGGCGGCTCGGGCTTCCTAGGGCGGCATGTCGTGCGGGCGCTGGCACGACGCGGCTATCGCGTGCGCGCCGCCGTGCGCCGCCCGGACCTTGCCGGCTTCCTGCAGCCGCTCGGCAGCGTCGGCCAGGTCACTGCGGTGCAGGCCAATCTGCGCTATCCCGATTCGGTCGCGGCCGCCGTCAAGGGCGCCGATGCGGTGATCAACCTCGTCGGCATCCTGCGCGAGAAGGGCCGGCAGAGCTTCGCCTCGGTGCAGGCGCAGGGCGCGCGCGGCGTGGCGCTGGCCTGCGCCAATTTCGGCGTTGACCGGCTGATTCAGGTCTCCGCGCTCGGCGCCGATGCCGATTCGAAATCGGCCTATGCCCGCGCGAAAGCGGAGGGCGAGGCGGCAGTCCATGCTCTGGTCAAGCAGGCGATCGTGTTGCGCCCCTCGGTGATGTTCGGGCCGGAGGACACCTTCTTCAACCGCTTCGCCTCGCTGGTGCGCATGCTGCCGGTGCTGCCGCTCGCGGGTGCGGACACAAAGTTCCAGCCGGTCTTCGTCGGCGACGTCGCCGAGGCGATCGCCCGTGCCGTCGATGGCAAGGTCGCGGGCGGCAAGGTCTACGAGCTCGGCGGCCCCGAGACGAAGACGCTGCGCGAGCTGGTCGACTATGTCTGCGAGGTCACCGGCCGCAAGCGCCTGATCGCGCCGATGCCGCTCGGCCTCGCCCGCCTGCAAGGCCAGATCCTCGAGATCGCCGACATGCTGACGCTCGGCCTCCTGCCGGACGAACTCATCCTGACGCGCGACCAGGTCAGCCTGCTCGAGAGCGACAACGTGATCTCCGAGACGGCGGAGAAGGAAGGCCGCACCTTGCGCGGGCTCGGCATCGCCCCCGTCTCGTTCGAGGCCGAGGTGCCCGGCTATCTCTGGCGCTTCCGCAAGGCGGGGCAGTTCGCCACCGCCCGCGCCAGCTGATCGACTTCAGGGCACACGCACGAGTTTGCCAGTGGTTTGCCGGCTCTCGAGCGCCGCGTGGGCGGCGCTCGCTTGTGCCAGCGGAAAGCTGGCGCGGATCAGTGCTTGAGCACCGCAAGCGCAGACTGTCGCGTCAGGCGTCAGTCTCGGTAGACCTCTCAGAGCATGCTGGGCAGGACGCGATCCGGCGGCTTGTGCCCATCCATGAAGGTCTTGATGTTGACGATGACCTTCTCGCCCATGTCGGCGCGGCCCTCATGTGTGGCCGAGCCCATATGGGGCAAAACCACGACGCGGTGCTGGCGGGCGAGCTTGAGCAGGCGCGGATTGACGGCCGGCTCATGCTCGAACACGTCGAGCCCGGCGCCGGCGAGCTCGCCGGCTTCCAGCATGCGCGACAGCGCGGATTCGTCGACGATCTCGCCGCGGGCCGTGTTCACCAGGATGGCGTCCGGCTTCATCAGCTTGAGCCGGCGGGCCGAGAGAAGGTGATAGGTCGCCGGTGTATGCGGGCAGTTGACCGAGACCACGTCCATGCGCGCCAGCATCTGGTCGAGCGAATCCCAATAGGTGGCGTCGAGCGCCTCCTCGATCCGCGAATCGAGCCGGCGGCGGTTATGGTAGTGGATCGACAGGCCGAAGGCGGCGGCGCGCCTGGCCAGGGCCTGGCCGATCCGGCCCATGCCGACGATGCCGAGGCGCTTGCCGGTGATGCGGCGGCCGAGCATCCAGTTCGGCGACCAGCCGGCCCATTCGTCATCGGTGATGATGCGGGCGCCCTCGGCGATGCGCCGGGCCACGGCGAGGATCAGCGCCATCGTCATGTCGGCGGTGTCGTCGGTCAGCACGCCCGGCGTGTTGGTCACGGTGATGCCGCGCTGCACAGCGCTGGCGACGTCGATATTGTCGACGCCGTTGCCGAAATTGGCGATCAGGCGCAGCTGCTCTCCGGCCTGGGCGATCAGACCGGCATCGATCTTGTCGGTCACGGTCGGGACCAGCACGTCGGCAGTCTTCATCGCCTCGACCAGAGCGGCCTGGCTCATCGGCGTGTCGTCGAGATTGAGCCTGGCGTCGAACAGCTCGCGCATCCGCGTCTCGACCACGGCGGGCAGCTTGCGCGTGACGACGACCAGCGGCTTCTTCTTCGACATGGGCGGCTCCTTGAAGGCCCGTCAGGCTGCGATCTTCCCAGTATACGCCCTGCCGGGCGCGACCAGTGGCCGCACTGTCGCCTTTCCGCCTCAACCCCCCATTAACCGAGGCGCATCAGGAATTGAGTCGGATAGTTCTTACGATCAGCGGCCGTCTCGTTGTCTAGCAGCGTTGCGGCGGAACACAACCTGACCCTTCGGCGCGGCGCGTGTCGAAAGTGGGCAGGTTTAGGAGTGGGTTGGATGACGGTTCAGACGATGCGCGATGCGCTCGGCTTCGTGCTTGCCGCGGGGCTTGCCATGGCGGCGATGCCGAGTGCCGCCCAGGAGGTCGCCAGCGGGCCCGTCTCGGGCCTGCCGCTACCGCGTTATGTCAGCCTGAAGTCCGACCGGGTCAATCTGCGCGAGGGGCCGTCGAAGGAGCACCGTACCAGCTGGGTGTTCCAGCGCGCCGGCCTACCGGTCGAGGTCACCGCGGAATTCGAGACCTGGCGGCGCGTCCGCGATGCTGACGGCACCGAAGGCTGGGTGCTGCACAGCCTGCTCTCCGGTCGCCGCACCGTTCTGGTCTCGCCCTGGTCGAAGAATAAGGGCGAGACCTTCTCCCTGCGCGAGACGAACAGCGAAAGCGCGCCGGTGGTCGCGACGCTCGAGCCCGGCGTGATCGCCAACGTGCAGTCCTGTCAGAACACCTGGTGCCGCGTTACGGTCAGCAAGATCGTCGGCTACATCAAGCAGGATCGGCTCTGGGGGGTCTATCCCAATGAGACCGTGCAGTAGGGGCCTGTGGTTCCAACAGATTCGTGAAATGAGCCGGTCTTCCCGGGCGTAGCGAAGCGAAGACCCAGGACGCATTCCGGAACCTTTATCGGCAAGGCTCCGGAATGAGTTCCGGATCGGCGCCGCTGGCGTGGCTTGTCCGGGATGGCATGGTGATTTCGGTCGAAGCGCCAAAACACGCCCGCGCCGCCGGGCGCTTCAGCCGCCGACCTTGCGCAGCCTGACCACGACGTCGACCCGGCTGATCTCGTAACCATCGGGCGGCGGGGGCAATTCGGCGACGTCGACGGCCGAGGCCGGGATGTCGATCACCTTGTCCTCGCCATCGACCACGAAATGGTGATGGTCGCTATTGTCGGTGTCGAAGAAGGTCTTGGCGCCGTCGATGGCAAGTTCGCGCAGCAGGCCGGCCTGCGTGAACTGGTGCAGAGTGTTGTAGACCGTCGCGAGCGAGACCGGCACGCGCGCCTTCATCGCCTCTTCATAGAGCATCTCGGCGCTGATGTGCCGGTCGCCCTTGGCGAAGAGCAGCCAGCCGAGCGAGACGCGCTGGCGTGTCGGCCGCAGGCCAACCCGGCGCAGCTTCTGGCGCACATCGTGGAAGGGGCAGCCCTGCCGCGCGTCCGATCCGTAGCCCTGGTCCTGCGTCTGGCCGTCCATGCCGCGCGTCGACTCCGTGAAACCCGTCCCCATGATCGGGACACCATCGTTTGGATTCGATGTAAGGCCTTGGTTGCCCAGCCGCAAGCATCGCGGCGCTGCCGGCAGGCTTGGACGCGGTGCCTTGGCAGGAAACGGGCTGCGATCTTCCACGGTCGAACCGCGCCGACCCTTTTGCTCTGCAGCGACGCCGTGTTAGGCACGTCGCATCGGGAGTTGGCCGACGGATCGTGGCGGCCGAAAGGGAGTGAAGCCGGATATGGAGCGGCAATCGTCATTCAGCTACGAGGAGATCCTAGCTTGCGGGCGCGGTGAGCTCTTCGGGCCGGGCAATGCGCAGCTGCCGCTGCCGCCGATGCTGATGTTCGACCGTATCGCGCAGATCAGCGAGACCGGCGGCGAGCACGGCAAGGGCATGGTGCGGGCCGAGCTCGACGTCCGGCCGGACCTCTGGTTCTTCGACTGCCATTTCAAGGGCGATCCGGTGATGCCGGGGTGCCTCGGCCTCGACGCGCTCTGGCAGCTCACCGGCTTCTTCCTTGGCTGGCTCGGCCTGCCCGGCCGCGGCCGGGCGCTCGGCGTCGGCGAAGTCAAGTTCGCCGACCAGGTGCTGCCCACCGTCAAGCACGTCGTCTATGGCGTCGATTTCAAGCGCGTCTTCAAGTCCAAGCTCGTCCTCGGCATCGCCGATGGCTGGCTCGAAGCGGACGGGAAGCGTATCTATACGACGACCGATATGCGCGTCGGCCTGTTCAAGCCCGAAGCGGCCTGAGCAAAATAAGCCCGAGCGGGATGCAAAAAAGTGGGCACCAATTTTTGCTGAAATCCCGCTCGGAATCATTGAAATCGGTCACCTTTATGATTTTGGATCGAGGTGATCCGAAATCATGGTGATCGAGGCGCCTTGCCTTCGCCGGCCGCGCAGTCCATTTGCGCGGTAGGCGATCTATTACAGGTCCGGGGTTGGCCTCCCGGCCCGTCACCAAAGAGCCGGAGAAGCAGCATGAGACGCGTTGTGGTCACCGGGATGGGCATCGTCTCGTCCATCGGCAACAATACGCAGGAAGTGCTGGCCTCGCTGCGCGAAGCCAAGTCCGGCATCTCCTATGCGGCTGATTTCGCTGAGCACGGCTTCCGCAGCCGCGTCGCCGGCGTGCCCACGCTCGATCCCTCGACCGTGCTCGACC
Source organism: Allobosea eneae (assembly GCF_042657265.1). NCBI lineage: Bacteria > Pseudomonadati > Pseudomonadota > Alphaproteobacteria > Hyphomicrobiales > Alloboseaceae > Allobosea > Allobosea eneae. The sequence continues at coordinate 132,073 of NZ_JBHSLW010000023.1, read as the reverse complement.
GCCGCGCCATGCGCTTCCATGGCGGTGGCTCGGCCTGGAACCAGGTCGCGATGGAGCAGGCCATCCGCGACGCCGGACTGGAAGAGAAGGAAATCAGCCATGAGCGCACCGGCATCGTCATGGGCTCCGGCGGCCCCTCGACCCGCGCGCTGATCGACGCCTATGACAAGGCGCGCGAGAGCGGCTCGTCCAAGAAGGTCGGCCCGTTCGCCGTGCCCAAGGGCATGTCCTCGACCGCCTCGGCAACGCTGGCGACCTGGTTCAAGATCAAGGGCGTCAACTATTCGATCTCCTCGGCCTGCGCGACCTCGAACCACTGCATCGGCAACGCCTACGAGCTGATCCAGTGGGGCAAGCAGGACGTGATCTTCGCCGGCGGCTGCGAGGAGCTCGACTGGACGCTCTCCGTGCTGTTCGACGGCATGGGTGCGATGTCCTCCGACTTCAACGAGACCCCCGCCGTCGCCTCGCGCGCCTATGATGCGCGCCGTGACGGTTTCGTCATCGCCGGCGGCGCCGGCGTCGTCGTGCTGGAGGAGCTGGAGCACGCCAAGGCCCGCGGCGCCCGCATCTATGGCGAGATCGTCGGCTATGGCGCGACCTCGGACGGCTACGACATGGTCGCTCCGTCAGGCGAGGGCGCCGAGCGCTGCATGCGCATGGCGCTGCAGGGCGTTAAGGCCAAGATCGACTACATCAACCCGCACGGCACCTCGACCCCGGTCGGCGACGCCAAGGAGATCGAGGCGATCCGCACCGTCTTCGGCGCCGGCGAGAAGAGCCCGCCGATCTCGGCGACCAAGTCGCTGACCGGCCATTCGCTGGGGGCCACCGGCGTGCAGGAGGCGATCTACTCGCTCTTGATGCTGAACAACGACTTCATCTGCGAGAGCGCCCATATCGAGGAGCTCGACCCGGCCTTCGCCGACATGCCGATCGTGCGCAAGCGCATCGACAATGCCGGCCTCGGCTGCGTGCTTTCGAACTCGTTCGGCTTCGGCGGCACCAACGCGACCATCGTGATGAAGCGGCTAGAGGCCTGAGAGACCTTCGATCATTCTACCGGCATGGCCGTCTGACACGGCCGCCTGCGCGTCCGGTGCTCACGGACCAATGGTCCGCTCCGCTCCGGTTCTCGGTAACCGCGCCAGCCCACTCACGCTGGCGAATTCTCGGAAGGTCTCTCCTCCATGCTGTTCATGGTGATCGAGCATTTCGACCAGGCGCGGGTGAAGGAGATCTACACCCGCTACCACAAGCATGGCCGGATGATGCCCGAGGGCCTCACCTATATCGACAGCTGGATATCGGCCGATTTTTCCCGCTGTTTCCAGGTGATGCAATGCGACGACGTCACCTTGCTGCAGGAATGGGTGCTGGCCTGGGGCGATCTCGCCCGCTTCGAGATCGTCCCGCTGGCGAGTTCGAAGGACACGGCCGAGGCCGTGCGGAAGCATTTGTAGTGGCCACGGCGGCGCGCTTGCGCTTTATGGTTGATCGGTCGTGCCAGCGGCACTGTAGCGTCCTTCCTCCGTCCCCTCCCGGTTCCTGAATCCGTTCGAGACAGGCATATGCTCCCCCTGATGCACAACAAGCGCGGCCTCGTCATGGGCGTCGCCAACCAGAACTCGATCGCCTGGGGCATCGCCCGGACCCTGCATGCGCATGGCGCCGAGATGGCCTTCACCTATCAGGGCGAGGCGCTGGGCAAGCGCGTCAAGCCGCTGGCGGAGAGTATCGGCTCGAAGCTGGTCATCCCCTGTGATGTCGAGGATGTTGCCACTGTCGATGCCGCCTTCGCCGCGATCGACGAGGCCTGGGGCGGCGATGCCGAGCGCAACACGCTCGATTTCCTGATCCACGCCATCGGCTTCTCCGACAAGAACGAGCTCAAGGGCCTCTATGCCGACACCACCCGCGAGAATTTCTCGCGGACCATGGTGATCTCCTGCTTCTCGTTCACGGAAGCCGCCAAGCGGGCCGCGGCGCGCATGCCCAATGGCGGCAGCATGATCACGCTGACCTATAGCGGCTCGAACCGTGTGATGCCGAACTACAACGTCATGGGCGTCGCCAAGGCGGCGCTGGAGGCGAGCATGCGCTATCTCGCCGCCGATTACGGGCCGAAGGGCATCCGGGTCAACGCGCTCTCGCCCGGGCCGGTGCGGACGCTGGCCGGCGCAGGCATCTCCGATGCGCGCGCCATGTATTCCTGGCAGCGCGCCAACTCGCCGCTGCGCAAATCGGTGACGCTGGAAGAGATCGGCGGCTCGGCGCTCTACTATCTCTCCGACCTGTCGGGCGGTGTGACTGGCGAGGTCCACCATATCGACGCCGGCTACCACATCACCTCGATGCCGGTGCTCGAAGGTCTGCGCGCGGCCGATACCGGCAACGGCGACTAAGTCGAACAGGCTCTTTCGCCGCTCGGGCGGCGGGGCTATCCTCCCCTCCGGTGGAACCGGGGCGTGCGCCAATGGTTCGATCAGTGAGCCATGGAGGACGCTCATGGTCACGGTGAAGTACGAGATCGTCCAGCACGATGGTGGCTGGGCCTACAAGGTCGGCGACGCGCTTTCGGAGACCTTCCGCTCGCATGACGCGGCGCTGAAGGCAGCCAACAAGGCGGCTGCCCGCCAGAAGCGGCCGGGGGTCACCGACGGCATCGTCTACCAGGACGCCAAGGGCGAATGGCACGAGGAACTGGCCGATGGTCGTGACCGGCCCAATACCCGGATCGTCGACGGCGGCTGAGGCGGTGCCTCAGCGCTGCGTGAAGAAGGTCAGCAGCACCTTGCCCTTCTCGCCGATGAGGCAGAGGAAGCGGCGCGGCTTGTCGGACTTGTCGGTCTTCAGATAGGCCTCGCCCATGATGATGCGCGTGACCGGGGTATCTTCGACCTTGGTCTCCGCCACGGCGACCGTCAGCCCGTCCTCGTCGATATAGATGTCCTTGATCTCGGGCTCGCGCGCCGTCAGCGCCGCCATCGCAGTCGCCTTGCAGGCGGAAAGCTCGGGGGAGGATGGCTTTTCCGGTGCAGCAGGCGAGGCCGGCGAGGTGGTCTGAGCCAAGGCCGGGGCGGCGAGCAGAGCGAACAGCGTGGTCGTACAAACGGTCTTGCGGAGCATGTTGAACCTCGGGTTGTTGCCGAGGTTCAAACGCGCCGTCGCCGATCTGGTTCGGATCAGCCGTCGAGCGCCTGCTTCAGGTCGGCGATCAGGTCGTCCGGGTGCTCAAGCCCGATCGAGAGCCGGACCAGCCCGTCACCGACGCCCATGCTGGCGCGCACCTCCGGCGTGAAGCGCTGATGCGTCGTCGTCGCCGGGTGGACAATGAGGCTCTTGGCGTCGCCGAGATTATTGGAGATGCGGATCAACTTGAGCCGGTTGAGGAAACGGTAGGCCGTGTCCTTGCCGCCCGCGACCTCGAAGGCGATCAGCGTCGAGGGGCCGCTCATCTGCCGGGCGATGATGTCGGCCTGCGGATGGTCGGGATCGCCGATGAAGGCGACATGCGGCAGGTCCTTCCGGCCCTTCAGCCATTTGGCCACGGCTGTTGCATTCTGTGCCTGTTGGCGGACACGCAGCGGCAACGTCTCCAGCGATTTCAGCATCACCCAGGCGTTGAACGGCGACAGCGCCGGGCCGGTCTGGCGCAGATAGGTCTGGATGTCGGCCTCGATCAGCGCCTTCGAGCCGAGGATCAGCCCGCCGAGGCAGCGGCCCTGGCCGTCGATGTGCTTGGTGGCGGAGTAGACGACGAGATCGGCGCCGAGCGCGAGCGGACGCTGGAAAAGCGGCGTCGCAAAGACATTGTCGACTACGAGGATGACACCGGCCTCTCTGGCGATCGCGGCGACGGCGGCGATGTCGATCACCTCCAGCGTCGGATTGGCCGGGCTCTCCAGGAAGAACAGTTTTGTGTTCGGCCTGATCGCGGCGCGCCAGGCGGAAAGATCGGTGCCGTCGACCAGGGTCGACTCGACGCCATAGCGCGGCAGGTGATCCTCGATGACATAGCGACAGGAGCCGAACAGGGCGCGCGCCGCGACGACGTGATCGCCGGCCCGCACCGGCGCCATCACCGCCGCGGTGACGGCGGCCATGCCGGTTGCGGTGGCGCGGCAGGCCTGCGCACCCTCGAAGGCGGCCATGCGCTGCTCCAGCATGGCGACGGTCGGGTTGGAAAGACGCCCGTACTGGAAGCCGGGATCGGTGTTGAGGAAGCGGCCCTCGGCCTGCTCGGCGCTGTCATAGACATGGCCTTGGGTCAGGAAGAGAGCTTCCGAGGTCTCGCCGAATTGCGAACGCAGCGAACCGGCGTGGACGAGCTGAGTTTCAGGGTGCAGCGCTGCTGTATCTGCCGCTTCGATTGCCATGATAAGTCGCCCGGTCCGTTCTATATAACGGACGAAGGGAATATCATTGTCGGTGGCGTTCGTAAAGGCGAACGAATTTTCTGCGTAGGGAACGCTTCGTCAAATAGCTGCGCCGTCGGCAACGATGTCCGCACCGAGATCGACGCGCACCGCCCGCACGATCTGCGCCTCCGCTTCTGCTCCGCGCCGGCGCGGGTGAGCCGCCGAAATCTTGTGCTCTGCGATGATCTGGCCGGGCGCGCCGGAGAGCACCACGACCCGGTCGGCGAGATAGGCGGCTTCGTCGATGTCGTGGGTGACGAACAGCACCGTCTTGCCGGTGCGGCGGCGGACCTCGATCAGCTCGTCCTGCAAGGTCTCGCGGGTGAGCGCATCGAGCGCCGAGAAGGGTTCGTCCATCAGCAGGATCTCGGGTTCGACCGCAAGCGCGCGCGCCAGCGAGACGCGCTGGCGCTGGCCACCGGAAAGCTGGCGCTGGCCACCGGAAAGCTGGTGCGGCCAGCGTTGGGCGAGATGGCCGAGGCCGACAAGGTCGAGCGTCTGCTGCGCCTTGGCGAGACGTTCTGCCCGCGGCGCCTGGCCTTCCAAGCCGAAGCCGACATTGGCGATCACCTTGCGCCAGGGCAGCAGCCGCGAATCCTGGAAGACCAGCGCGACCGGCCGCCTTGTATTGTCCCTGGCGTTGATCACGACCTCGCCGCCGCTCGGCCGGGCGAGGCCGGCGATGACGCGCAGCAGCGTCGACTTGCCGACGCCGGAGGGGCCGACAATGGCGAGGAATTCGCCGCGGGCGACCGAGAGGTTCAGCTTGTGCAGGACTTCGGTCGCTTCGCCGTCGCGGGTGAAGGTGAGCGACAGCTCCTTGATGTCGATCACGCTTTCCAACGCAGCACCCATCCCTGGAAGGCGACGAACAGCGTGTCGAGCAGGCCGTAAAGCGCCGCCATGGTCAGCATATAGATCACGACGAGGTCCGTCGCGAGCAGGCTGGAGGCCTGCATCATACGCTGGCCGACGCCGGCGACGCCGAAAATCTCGGCCGCCACGACCGCCATCCAAGCCTGGCCGAGCGCGGTGCGCACGCCGATGAGGATGCCGGGCAGCGCGGCGGGCAGCAGGATCTTGGTGAGGCGCTGGAGCGGCGAGCGGAAGCCGAAGGCGTCGGCGACCTCGATCAGGTCGCGGTCGACGCCGCGGATCGCGCCCTGTGCCGCGAAGAAGACGATCCAGAACACCCCGATCGCGATGATGAACACCGCCGCCTGCGGGTTGACCCCGAACCAGATGATCGCGAACGGCACCCAGGCGAGGCCGGGGATCGGCCGCAGCAGACGGACCACCCAGGCGGTGGTCTCCTCGGCGATCTTGGACATGCCGGTGAAGACACCGAGCGCGATGCCGAGACCGGCGCCGGTGAACAGGCCGATGAAATAGTGGCCGAGCGAGCCCATGATCGCTGCGAGCCAGGCGCCGGACTTGACCTCGCGCAGGAAGGCGCTCGGCAGCGCGCTCGGGCCCGGCAGGAAGGCCGGATTGACGATGCCGAAATAAGGGATCGCCTCCCAGAGCAACAGAAAGGCGACGAGGCCCGTCAGGGCAAGGGCCGGAGCCCGCAGTGAACGCAAATGAATAAGCCCCGTCAGCCCTTGATGGCGCGCTCGTAATACTGCGTCTCGAACAGGCCGTCGAACGGAAGTTCCTTTTCGAGCGAACCGAGCTTGACCTGATAGGCCTGCATGGCGCGGGCGGGCTCGATGATCTTGCGCGGGTCGATCTCGAAACGGGTCGCCGGCGAGGTCAGCGCTTTCTCGATCAAGGCGGGATCGACGATGCCCTTGCCGAGCGCGGCGCCGACATGGGGGGCGGCCTTGGCGGGTGTCTTGACCAGCACATCGGCAGCCTTGACCAGGCTGGAGACCAGCTTCTGCACCGCGTCGGGGTTCTTGGTGGCGAAAGCGCCGGAGACGGCGACGACGGTGCCGGGCTGGCCGGGGAAGACGTCCTCGCCGCCGGCGATCAGTTTGATGCCGGGGTTGCGGGTCTGGATGATGGTCAGGGCCGGCTCGCGCACGATCGCGCCCTCGACGGCGCCGGCGAGCACGGCCTGCTGCGTCGCATCGATGCCCATCGGCACGATCTCGACATCGCCCTTGTCGGCCTTGGCGACCTCCCAGAGCCAGTATTGCAGCACGGTGTTGGGCACTGACCCGGCCGGCTGGGTGGCGAGGCGGGCCGGCTTGCCGGTCGCGGCCTTGTGCGCCTTGAAGGCGGCTGCGGCACTGGTGCCCGTCGTAAAGAATTTCGCCAGGGCCGGGGCAGCGACGAAGACGTTCTCGCCGGTGGCGGTCGAGGCGACGACGCGGATGTCGACACCGCGCGAGCGCGCGACGGCGAGCGGAGCGACGCCGGCGACATAGAGATCGATCGTGCCCGAGGCGAGCGCCTGGATCATGTTCGGGCCGGATTCGAACACGGTGAAGGCAGGCGCGATGCCGGCCTGCTTCAGCCAGCCCTCGCCGTTTGCGACGAAGATCGGGGCGGTGCCGATGATCGGGATATAGCCGATGCGGGCCGGGATCGCCTCCTGGGCGCGAGCGCCAAACGGCAGCGCGGCAGCGAGCGACGAGCCGGCGAGCAGGAACTGGCGGCGGTCCATGATCGGAATTCCCTGAACGGTGCGTGTTTTCGAGCCTATTGACGTCTGATAAAAGGATTTTCTATCTAAAGACAAGCTTAGCTCTTCAAAAAGAAGAAAATTCTCCGTTGCCTCGATCAGGCAAAGGGTTTTTTCTACATCGCCATGGATCGAGAGATGGACGCCATCGACCGCAAGATTCTGACCGTGCTGCAGGCAGACTCCAATATCTCGATCGCGGAGCTCGCCGATCGGGTCGGGCTGTCGCAGACCCCGTGCTGGAAGCGCATCCAGCGCCTCGAACAGACCGGGGTGATCATCAAGCGCGTGGCGCTGGTCGCGCCCGAAAAGATCGGGCTCGGGCTCACCGTCTTCGTGCAGATCGAGACGGCCGACCATTCCGGCCCCTGGCTGGAGAAGTTCGCCCAGAGCGTTGCGGCGATGCCGGAGGTGATCGAGTTCTACCGGATGGCCGGCGACGTCGATTACATGCTGCGCGTCGTCGTCGCCGACATGGCCGCCTATGACACCTTCTACAAGAAGCTGATCGAGACGATCCCGCTCAAGAACGTCACTTCGCGTTTCGCCATGGAGCGGATCAAGGCGACGACGGCCTACAAGGTGCCGGACCTGCCGAAGGCGTCGTAGGCGTCATTGCGGGGAGCGCAGGCCCGCCATCGCATGCCCGGCACTTGCCCCGGCGGGCGCGCTCCCGCATGAACGCTCCCGGATTTCTCGAACGGGGCGCGCCCATGTCCAGCTATGTCATCGATCAGCCGAAGGTCGCCGCCATCCCGGTGGCCGGCGGCGGGCTCTTCCCGGTGCGCCGCATCTTCTGCGTCGGCCGCAATTACGCCGAGCACACGCGCGAGATGGGTGGCGATCCCGATCGCGAGGAGCCGTTCTTCTTCACCAAGCCGTCCGACGCCGTGCTGACCGGCGGCGCCGACATGCCCTATCCGCCCAAGACCGCCGATCTGCATCACGAGATGGAGCTCGTCGTCGCGATCGGTAAGGGCGGCAAGGACATCGCCGAGGCCGATGCGCTCTCCCATGTCTACGGCTATGCCGCCGGCTTCGACATGACCCGCCGCGACTTGCAGGGCGCTGCGAAGAAGGCCGGCAAGCCCTGGGACATGGGCAAGGGCTTCGACGCTTCGGCGCCGATCGGCGAGCTCGTCCCCGCCGCCGAGGCCGGCCATCCCGACGAGGGGCTGATCGAGCTCAAGGTCAACGGCCAGGTCCGCCAGAGCTCCGATCTCGCCAAGATGATCTGGAACGTGCCGGAGACGATCTCCTACCTATCGGGCTTCGTCACTCTGGCTCCGGGAGACCTGATCATGACCGGCACGCCCGAGGGCGTCGCGGCCGTCGTCAAGGGCGATGTGCTCGAAGGCGTCATCGCCGGTGTGGGCACCGTCCGCACCAAGATCGTCTAAAGCCAGATAGTGTCATCCCGGCCGGAGCGTAGCGCAGAGCCGGGATCCATTCCTGAACCGTTCCGGAATGGGTCCCGGGTCTCCCTCCGGTCGCCCGGGACGACCGCTTCTTGAATGTCGTGAATAGCTAGGATCGAGCCCATGCGTCTGACCCCCGAAGCCTCCGGCGTCTTCCCGATCGCGCCGACGCCGTTCCATCCGGACGGCAGCGTCGACTGGACCTCGGCCGACCGGCTGTACGAGTTCTATCACGGCATCGGCTCTGACGGCGTCACCGTGCTCGGCATCATGGGCGAGGCGCCCAAGCTGGAGCCGGAGGAATCGATCGGCATGGTCAAGCGCGCCGTGGCGAAGCTGGGCGGCAAGCCGATCATCGTCGGCGTCTCCGCGCCGGGTTTCGCGGCGATGCGCTCGCTGGCGCGGCAGGTGATGGATCTGGGCGCCGGCGGGGTGATGATCGCCCCGCCGACCAATCTGCGCACCGACGACCAGATCACCGGCTATTACGCGCAGGCGGTCGAGGCGATCGGCACCGACATCCCCTTCGTCATCCAGGACTATCCGCTGACGCTCTCGGTGGTGATGACGCCGGCCGTGATCCGCAAGATCATCCAGGACAACCCGTCCTGCGTGATGCTGAAGCATGAGGACTGGCCGGGCCTCGAGAAGATCTCGACCCTGCGCAGGTTCGAGGCGGAAGGGACGCTGCGCCGCGTCGCCATCCTCACCGGCAATGGCGGCCTCTTCCTCGACTTCGAGATGGAGCGCGGCGCCGACGGCGCCAATACCGGCTATGCCTTCCCGGAATTGCTGATCGATGTGGTCAAGGCCAGCAAGGCCGGCCGCCGCGACGATGCGCACGACATCTTCGACGCGCATCTGCCGCTGCTGCGCTACGAGCAGCAGCAGGGCGTCGGCCTCGCCGTGCGCAAATATGTGATGATGAAGCGCGGCATCCTCGCCAGCGACGCCCAGCGCAAGCCCGGCCCCGGCCTGACCGCCGCGGCGAAGGCCGAGGTCGACTATCTGCTCGGCCGCCTCGCCAAGCACGATCCGCGCGCGAAAATCTGAGGCGTCGGTCGCTGGTCGATCAGTCGAGATGCCAGGCCGCGCGGTCGAGCGCGGCTCTCAAAGCCATGGACGCATATCGCCAGGCTATGCAACCTTGAGCTGCGGCTCAAGGGATTTGGTATGCGTCTTGTTGTTCTGCTCGGCGGTGCCGCGCTTGTAGCTATTGCTTCGTTGGGGTCTGCACCGGCGCAAGCCGGTGGCATCCGGCCGGAATGCCGCAGCATGGGAAATCCGCGCGCCTGCACCTGCGCGCTTAACAATGGCGGCCAGATCAAGAACGATCCGGGCCGCAGTTCCGGGCGCCAGCGCTGGACCTGGGCCAAACCGGGCACGGCGGCACATATGGCCTATATGAACTGCGTCAACGGCTCGGGGCGGTAACCAAGCCGCACTCTAGTTCGCTTATTCGTTGGGGCCCTCGCAGCGCGTAACGCTGCGAGGGCTACCTCGTCAGTTGGCCAGTTGCACCAGCCGGTCGAGCGCCGGGCCGAAACCGTTGAGAGCGATGTTGAACGAGACTACATCGTTGTTCGACAGGTTGAGCGCGGCTGCGGTCAGCGTCTTGCCTTTCTTCATCGCGTCGGTCGCGACGGTCGGAAACGAAACCGGCAGCAGGCAGCCCGACGGCGTGCAGGTCGAGAACCGCAAGCCCTGGCCGAGATCCTTGTCGTCGAGCTTCAGCACCGCGCCGTTCTCGAGCTTGAGCCAGAACGGCATCAGGATCGTGCCCTCGGCGCGGCCATCCTTCGGCACCCGCAGCTCGATCGCGAAGACGCGCTGATTGGTGCGGCTGTCGCCTTGCGATTGCGACAGCAGGCAGAGCTTCTGGCCATCATTGATGCGGCAGTCGACCGTCCAGTCGCCATAGACCTCGTTGACCGCCGAGGCGCCGTTCGGGAGGCGCGCCGTTGCTGTGGCGGGCTGGCCCACGCTCGGTGTCGCGGCCGGTGCCTGCGCGGTGGCGGGGCGAGCGGGTGGGCTTGCCGGGCGAGCCGGTGAGTTTGCGGCTGCCGGGCGCGGTGCGGGAGAAGAGCGGGTGGCCGGGGTGCGCGGCGCTGGTTCAGCCTGCGCTTCGGTCGCCTCCGTCGGTTCGGTCACCTGCGGCTCGCGCTGGGCAAGAGCCGGAGACGCCAGGAGAGCGAAGGCGAGAAGCGAAACGGAGAGAGATGTGCCTGATCGGATCATGAGAGCGTGTTTCGACAGAAGCTGGAGCATCGACCAAGGATCGATGCTGCGTTCTAGCAAAAAACAAGGTAGCGTCTACCATTAAGCTTTCGCTATGATTGTTTTTGGTCATCCATTTAGTGGTTTGATACTGTAATAATTCTAAGATCGAATTCTGTTCATAACCTCGACTTTGACCGCGGGATCAGGCCTCTCGAACCAGGGGCGGAGCGGCGCACGGCTATCGCTGCCCGTCATGGCTGATGCGTTGATCACCACTCCGGCGCGCAGGCACCCGGATGCGGCTCGGGTGTTGACAGGCTAAGCGAACGCCTGTGCTGCGCCTTCCACGGCCGGCGCGTCAGGCGATCTCCACCATCGCTCCGATCTCAACTGAACGCTGCACAGCCGAGATCACCTTCAGCGTGTTCAGCCCCTCGCGGCCGGACGCGATCGGATTTGCGCCGTTGCGGATGACGTCGCAGAAATGCCGGATCTGGGCCCGCAGCGGGTCCTCCTGCACGACGGGAACGCGCTCACGCACCAAGGGCTCCCACCAGCTGCGCTTGCCCGGGTTGGACCAGACTTCCAGCTGCGGGATCGTCAGCGAGCCATGGGTGCCGCCGATCTGGTAGCAGGACTGGTCCTGCTGCGGGTAGACCGGGTTCTCGCCCGTAGTCATCTCCCAGCTCCACGGCGCCACGATCGAGTCCGAAACGGTGACCGTCCCCAGCACGCCACTGGCGAAGCGCAGCAGGATCGCGGCGGTCTCCTCGACCGCATGACCGCGCACTGCGTTCGAGCTATGGGCCTGCACCGAGACGATCTCGCCGCAGAGATAGCGGAACAGGTCGACATCGTGGATCAGGTTGAGCAGGATCGGCCCCGCTCCCTTTTCGCGCCGCCAGTCCGCCTCGAAATAGTCGTCCGGCTTCATCAGCCAGAAATGCCCGCTGAGCGCCAGCACCTGGCCGAGCCGGCCGGAGTCGATGATCTCCTTGGCCTTGCGGATCATCGGGTTGTAGCGCCGGTGATGGCCGATGAGCAGCGGCACGCCCGCCTTCTCGGCCGCCAAGACTAGGCGTTCGCCCTCGGCGAGATCGTCCGCCAGCGGCTTCTCGACGATCGCCGGGATGCCGGCCTCGATCGCCTCGAGCCCACCCTGGACATGAAGCTGATTCGGCGTCGCGATGATCACGCCATCAGGCCGGTCCGCGGCCAGCATCTCGGTGAAGGACGCGAACCAGGGTGCGCCGAGCGCCGCCGCGACGGTGCGGCCCGCCGGGGTCGGATCGACCACGGCGGACAGGATGGCGCGCGGCTCGGCCGCGGCATGCTCGGCATGACGCCGGCCGATCAGCCCGGCGCCGATGACAGCCAGCTTGACCTCGGTCATTGCCGGTTCAGTCCTTGGTTTCGTCGGCGAGCCTGGCGACCCGGCGCAGCGAGAGCAGGTAGCCCTGCGTGCCGAAGCCGGCGATGACGCCATCGGCGCGCAGCGACATGTAGGAATGGTGCCGGAAGCTCTCGCGCTTGTGGACGTTGGAGATGTGGCACTCGATCACCGTGCCGTCGAAGGCGTTGAGCGCATCGAGGATCGCGACCGAGGTGTGCGTGAAGGCACCGGGGTTGATGACGATGCCGACGGCCTGCTCGCGCGCCTCGTGGATCCAGTCGATGATCTCGTATTCGCGGTTCGACTGGTGGAAGCGGATATCGAGGTGGAGCTCCTTGGCCAGCGCCCGGCAGGCATCCTCGACGTCGGCCAGCGTCTCCGAGCCGTAGATGTGCGGCTGGCGCTTGCCGAGCAGGTTCAGGTTCGGACCGTTGAGGACATAGACGAGACGGGACATGGGTACTCCTGAAGCGATGCGCGCAGCATGTTGCCTTTATCCAAGCAGGAGGCAACATGGCGAGCCTTGCCGTTCCGTCATGGCGGGTTTCGGAGGGGTACGATGGAATTGTGGCGCGGTCTCGCTTTGGGTGTGTCCTTTATTGCTCAGTTCGGCTCTGGCGCCTCGGCGCAGCCGGCGGTTCCCGCCGAGGTCGCCAAGGTGCGCGCCGAAATCCGGGATACCTGCGGCGGGCGCGCGACGTTCAAGCCGGGCTTCCAGCGGACGGCCGATTTCAACGGAGACGGCCAGCCCGATTATCTGCTCGATTATGGCCAGTCCGAATGCGTCGGCGGTATCCTGACCAATCCGTTCTGCGGCTCGGCCGGCTGCACCCTCGACATTTTGATTTCGAGCGGCGGCGGCTACCGTCAGGCTTACGGCAGCAACGTCCAGGACTGGTCGCTCGCCCAGGCCGGCGGCAAGTCTGTGCTGGTGTTGTCCCTGCACGGCAGCGCCTGCGGCCGCTCCGGCCATATCGGCTGCCAGCGCCGGCTCGTCTGGAACGGCGACAAATTCGTCGCCGCCGGCCGCCGATGATCGCGTTCGCGCGTCAGACGACTTGAGCGGCGCGAGCGCTGGCGATGCCGAAATGGCAGATCGCCTCGCCGAGCTTGGGCGCGGTGTTCGGGAAGATGATGTAGCCGTCACCAGGCGCCGTCACCTTGGAGCCGTCGGCGCGGTGGGCGAGGGTGGCGCCGGCCTCGACCGCATCGCCGGTGCGCCAGCCGGCCTCCGCGCGGTCGCCCTCCGTCTCGCAGAGCAGGACCTCGACCATCTCGATCACATCGCGCAACGCCGGCTTCGGCAAGGGCGCATCGACCAATTGCAACTGCGCCAGCGTGTTGCGGATCGCGGCATAGCCGATGTCGGCCGCCTTGGGATCGTCATGCGTGCCGCATTCCAGCGTCACCGCATAGCCGCCGCAAAAGCGCATGAACTCGGTCGTGCCATAGCCTTCGGTGACGTTGAGCCTGGGCACTGGCAGGCGCGAGCGGATGTCGAGCAGCCTGGCGTAGTTGTCGAGCCAGCCATGGATCGCCGTCGCGACGCCGAGGCATGACGCGAGCGCCAGCTCCTCCTCCGCGCGGGCGAAGGGCTCGAGCTTGCCGCGATTGTTCGCAGGGCCAAAGAAGACGAAGGGCTCGCCCTCCTGGCGGAAGGAGTGGATGTCGAGCAGCGCGTCGTGCCGGCGCAGCAGGGCGCAGACCGGGTTGCCGATCCGGTCCTCGTAATCGCCGGCCAGCGGCCGCTCGCGCAGGTCGCGGTTGAAGTTGCGGTCGCCCTCACGCGTCTTCTGGCGGAAGGCCTTGGGATTGGTGACGGGCAGGAAGGTGACCTCGCCGCGCAGGATCTTGATCCGGCCGGTCCGGCACTCCTCGATGGCCCGCCGGATCGCGGTCGGCCCGCAGGGTTCGTTGCCGTGGACGGCGCCGGTGACGATCAGTTTCGGGCCGGGCTTCAGGCCGATGAAGCTGACGGTTTCGAGCGGGCCGTCGTCGAGGTCGGTGGTGGTCAAGGGTCGTGTCTTTCGGTGAGAGGATTTTGCACGGAGCCTCCTTCGTCATTCCGGGGCAGGCCGCAGGCCTGAGCCCGGAACCCATGAACACGACGATAGCCCACGATGATACGGGATCCGCCGCGCCTTTCGCTAGGAAGCGGTGTTCATGGGTTCCGGGCTCTTCGCTCCGCGAAGCCCCGGAATGACGAGGGAGGTTCCGTGCGAAGCTCAGGCCTTGCGCGTCTGCGAGTGCGGATCGAGGATGTCGCGCAAGCCGTCGCCGAGCAGGTTGAGGCCCAGCACGGTCAGGAAGATGGCAAGGCCCGGGAAGATCGAGATCCAGGGTGCGGTCGAGATCTGGTCGCGCGCATCCGAGAGCATCGACCCCCAGCTTGGGAAGGGCGGGCGGATGCCGAGGCCGAGGAAGGAGAGCGAGGCCTCGGCCAGCACGGCGCCGCCCATACCGAGCGTGCCGATCACGATGATCGGGCCGGCGATGTTCGGCAGGATCTGCGTGAACATGATCCGGAAGGTGCCGTAGCCCAGCGATCTCGCCGCCTCGATATAGCCGAGCTGCTTGACCGAGAGCGTCGCCGCCCTGGTCAATCGGCAGGTGAAGGACCAGTTGGTCAGGCCGAGCGCGATCAGCAGGCTGGTCAAGCCGGGTTGCAGGATCGCCATGATCGCCAGCGCGAAGACCAGCGAGGGGATCGCCAGCATCATGTTGGTCAGGCCGTTGACGAAATCGTCCCACCAGCCGCCCCAATAGGCGGCGGAAAGGCCGAGCGCGACGCCGATGCAGGTATTGATCAGCTGCGAAACGATGCCGACCGTCAGCGAAATGCGCGCGCCATGCAGCACGCGGCTATAGATGTCGCGCCCCTGTGCATCGGTGCCGAACCAGAATTCGGAACCGGGCGGGACTTCCGCGTTCATCAGGTTGGCGTCCATCACCGGGTCGGTATGGGCGAGCCAGGGCGCGAAGACGCCGCCGGCGACGACGAGGGCGAAGCAGGTGGCGCCGATCCAGAGGTTGGCACGGAACTTCATCGGAAAGCCTAGCTGTATTTGATGCGCGGATCGACGACGGCGCAGAGCACATCGACGACGATGTTCACGACGAGGAAGAAGAGCACGATCGTCAGGATGCAGCCCTGCACGGCCGGGATGTCGCGCCAGGTGACGCTGTCGACCAGGAGCGAGCCCAACCCCGGCCAGGCGAAGAGCTTCTCGACGACGACGGCCTGGCCCAGCACCGAGCCGAACTGCAGGCCGAGCGTGGTCAGGACGATGACGAGCGCATTGCGTGCGACGTGCCAGCGCATGACGCGGTAGGCGCTCGCGCCCTTGGCCCGGGCGGTGCGGACGAAATCGGCATGCATGATTTCGAGCACGGCGGCGCGGGTGGTGCGGGCGAGCAGGGCCAATGGCGATACGCCGAGCGCGATCGCCGGCAGCACGATATAGCGCGGATCGCCATTGCCGTAGCCGAAACTGGGAAACCAGTTCAGCGTCAGCGCGAAGGCGTACATCAGGAGCAGGCCGAGCCAGAACATCGGCAGCGATAGCCCCGAGACGGCAAAGACCATGGAGAGCATGTCGACCCAGCTTCCCGGCCTGAGCGCGGCGAAGAAGCCGCGCGGCACGCCGATGACGATGGCGAAGAACATCGCCGCGAGCGCGAGCTGCAGGCTCGGCCAGAGCCGCTCGCCGATGAGCGTGGTGACGGGCTGGCGGGTGCGGAAGGAATCGCCGAGATCGAAGGTCGCGAGCCCGCCGACATATTTGGCGAAGCGCAGCGGCAGCGGATCGTTCAGGCCAAACTGCTGGTTCATCCGCTCGATCGTCGCAGCGTCGATATTGCTGCGTCCGTCGGCCATCTGGCTCGTGGCGAAATTGCCGGGAATGACGCTGAACAGCACGAAGATCAGCGCGGCGACCGCGAGCAGGATCGGAATGGCCTGCAGCAGCCGGCGAAAGACATAAGGCAACATGATGGAGGGCTCCTGATTGCGACTTGGCTGCGTGTCGCGATCGGAAACATGACGTTCGCGGTCATCCCGGGCGACCCATCGGGTCCGACCTTCGGTCGGCCCGAAGACAGGCTCCGGGAGACCCGGGATCCATTCCGGAACAGTTCAGGAATGGATCCCGGACCGGCGCCGCTCGCGCGGCTTGTCCGGGATGACCGCGCGTTTCTCGCTACATCCGATGGGACGAGGCTTACTTCGCCGCAGGCGAGGTGCTGTCGACCCAGAGCTCTTCATAGCGCTGCAGCGCCAGCTCGGTCGCATTCGGCTGGAGGCCGTGCAGCCAGGGCTGATAGGCCAGCACGGCCTTGTTGTAGTTGAAGAACCAGACGGGCGCCTCTTCCTGCAGCATGGCGTTGGCCTTCTTTAGCAGGTCGAGCTGCTTGGCCGGGTCGGCCTCGTTCGAGGCGTCGTCGATCAGCTTGTCATAAGCCGGATTCTTGAAGGTGGTGTAGTTGCAGGACGAGCGCGGCGTCGAGGAGTGGAAGCACTTCAGCGCCGTCAGGGAGTCCGGGCCCGAGGTGTTCGACCAGATATAGGCCTGGAAGTCGCCGCCGACGACGACGCCGCCGAGCGCCGAGGTCTCGACCGGCTTGACCTTCACCTTGATGCCGACCTTGGCGAGCATCGGGATCGTCGCTTCGACGATCGGCACGCCCCAGCTTTCGTTCGGCGTCGCGGTCCATTCGAACTCGAAGCCGTCGGGATAGCCGGCCTCGACCAGAAGCTTCTTGGCCTTCTCAGGGTCGAAGGCGTAGGGCTTGGCGTCCTTGTCGAAGGCGGGCGAGGACAGCGGCAGCCAGCTCACGGCGCGGTAGGCCTTGTCGCGGACCAGGCGCTTGATGATCAGCTCGCTGTCGATGGCGTAGTTGATCGCCTGGCGCACGCGCTTGTCGGAGAAGGGCTTGAAGGTCGGGTTCATGCCCATATTGCGGGTGAAGACCTCGGCGACCTCGAGGATGCCCTTCGACAGGTTCGGATCGGCCTTGTAGGCGACGTACTGGGTCGAGCCCAGGATCGAGACGTCGACCTCCTTGTTGCGGAAGGCGACGTCGCGCGCCGCCGCCTCGCCCATCGGCGAGATCACGAGCTTGTCGGCATAGGGCTTGCCGGCGAGGAAGTACTTGTCCCAGCGCTCGAAGGCCATGCGCGAGCCCGGCACGTGCTCGACGAATTTGAAGGGCCCGAGGCCGATCGGCTTGTCGAAGAATCCGGGCTGCTGGGCTTCCTTCGCCGGCAGGATCGCGGTCTGCGCCTGGAACAGGAAGTAGCCGGGATCGGCCTTGTCGGTCAGCGTCATCGAGAAGGTCGAGTCGTCGATCTTCTTCAGGCCGGAGATTTCCTTGGCCTGGCCCTTCTGCACGTCGGTCGCGCCGACGATGCGGGCGACATAGCGCGCGCCCGGATAGTTCTTCGAGCCGTCCATGATGCGGGTATAGGACCAGATCACGTCGTCGGAGGTCAGCTTGCGGCCGTTATGGAAGAGCGCGTTGTCGCGCAGCTTGTAGGTGTAGGTCTTGCCGTCGGCCGAGACCTGGACGCTCTCGGCGATGTCGAGCACCGGCTTGCCGTTCTTGGCATCCCATTTGTAGAGCATGCCATGCAGCGCATAGCCGTAGATCTCGTCCTGGATCTGGTTCGAGACATGGCTGTCATTGCTGACGAAGGAGGCGCCGTAGGGCGCGGTAAAGCGGATCGTGCCGCCGCGGCGCGGCTCCTGGGCCTGCGCCTGCAGGGTAAAGGCGGCCGCGACTGTCAGCGCGGTCGTGAAGGCAAGCTTTTTCAACACGTCGAAACCTCCCATTATGTTGGTGAGCTCTTCTGAGGTCGGCGCCGTTGGCCGGCGCCGGTATTCGTTCCATTTGAGACCATAGCGGGCTTTCACGCCCTGTCTTCTTGTTTCCATTGTGCAGCGCGGTCAGGCCATGCCTGAACGCTCGTAGACAACCTTGCCGCCGCGAATGGTGATGTCGCAGCTTGTATCCTTCAGGATCTCCTCCGGCGAGGCCGAAAGCAGGTCGCGTGAGAACACGGCGACGTCGGCGAGGAAGCCGGGCACAAGCTTGCCCTTCACCGCTTCCTGCTTCTGCGAGAAGGCGCCGTATTCGGTATAGGCCTGCAGCGCCTCCTCGATCGAGACGCGCTGGCGTTCATCCATCACCGTGCCGCGCCAGGTCTGGCGCGTCAGCATGGTGTGGAAGTTCGGGAACGGATCGGGGTCGCAGACCGGCGCGTCGCTGCCGGTTGCCGGCTTCAGGCCAAGGTCGAACCAGGTCCGGAACGGATAGCTCGGCAGCGCCCGCTCCTCGCCGAGTACCTTGACGTAGGCGTCGCCGAAATCGTGGATGAAGACCTGCTGCGGGCAGGGATAGATGCCGGCCTTGACCATCCGCTCGTGCTGCAGCGGCGTCGAGAAGCCGCAATGCTCGATGCGGTGGCGCCGGTCGGGATCGGGATGGGCGGCCAGCGCCTTCTCATAGGCGGTGATCAACTGCTCGATCGCGGCATCGCCGATGGCGTGGCAGGCGAGCTGGTAGCCCTTGGCGTGGGCGTCCAGCACCTGCCGCTCCAGATCCTCGTCCGAGAGCATCTGGACACCGGTGGTCTTGTCCTCGCCGAGATAGGGCTCGCTCATCCAGGCGGTGCGCCCGCCGGCCGAGCCGTCGAGGAAGATCTTGACCGCGCCGATCATCAGCATCTCGTCGCCGGTGCCGGAGATCAGTCCTGCCGCATGGCATTGCGGTACGATCGAGCGGCCCTCGTCGCCGAGCAGAGCGAGCCAGGTGCGCACCGGCAGGCGGCCGTCGCGCTTGGCCTTGTGATAGGCGGCGATCTCGTTGAAGCCGGTGACCATCCCGACCGCCGCATCCATGCAGCTGGTGATCCCGAGCGAGAGCAGGTACTGGCCGCCGCGCTCGATCGCGGCGATGAGCTGCTCTTCGTTCGGTGCCGGGATCGCGGCCTTGACCGGGGCGCGGGCGTTCTCCGCCAGCAGGCCGGTGAGCCGGCCGTTCTGCTGCTCGATCAGCCCTCCCGGCGGTGTCGGCGAGGTCTCGTCGATGCCCCCGAGCTCGAGGGCCAGAGAATTGACGATCGAGATGTGACCGCAAGTCCTGACCAGCATCACGGGGTTGTTCGGCGCGGCGCGGTCGAGTTCCTCGCGGAACGGGTGGCGGCCGGTGTCGAGCTTGGTCTGGTCGTAGCCGCGCGCCAGCACCCACTCGCCGGGCTTCGCCTTCGCGGCGCGGGCGGCGATCTGGCCGAGCAGCGCGTCCAGCGTCGGCGCCGCGGCAGGACGGGCATCGACCCAGTCCATGGTTAGGCCGACCGAAATCAGGTGCAGGTGAGAATCGTTCAGCCCCGGCGTCGCCAGCCGGCCGGCGAGGTCGATGACCTTGGTCGAGGGCCCGATCAGGCTGGCGATCTCGGCGTCCTTGCCGGCGGCAAGCACCTTGTCGCCCCAGAGCGCCAGCGCCTCGACCACGCCCTCCTGCCTGCCGCACCAGATCGGCCCGCCGCGCAGCACGATATCGGCCTTGACGCTCATGCCGCTTGCTCCGTCGTCATCGTCGCTTCCTGTTGTCCTAAGGGCTCAGAATTCGGTGGAACACGGTCAGCCCTCATCCTGAGGAGCAAGCGCAGCTTGCGTCTCGAAGGATGCTCCAGTTGGTTCCGGAGCCTCCTTAAACATCCTTCGAGACGCCGCTTTGCGGCTCCTCAGGATGAGGGCTGTAGGTGTGCACGTCACCGCTCAGATATCGTCGAGCGGGAAGATCGGGCGGCGCACCTTGCGATAGGCCCGCCCCTTGAAGTTCTTGGTCGAGAGCGCGCCGGTGTCGACCTCGATCACCTCTCGCGCGATCGGCTCGAAGGCGGCACGAAAATGCTGCATCGATTTGACGATGACGGTCGATTTCCGGGTGGGATCGACGCCGAGCGAGGTGAACTGGGCAAGGTCGGTCGCCTGGCCGTTATGAGTGATGACGATGATCTCGACATCGTCGACCCGCAGCAGGGCCGAGAGCCCGTAATTGCGCCAGACGCCACCGGCCATCGGCCCGTAGCAGATGAAATGCCCGTCGGTCAGCGCGACGACATGGGCATCGAGATCGAGCGGGCCGCCGCCGGTCGACGGATCGACCTTGCCGCCGAGCTTGAGCCTGATGCGGTTGCCGACGCCGGCCGCCTGCGCCGCGAGCGCGGCTTCCGGATCGCGGATCGCGTGGAAGCCGACATTCTTGAGGCCGGCGTCGAGCACGGCGCGCAGCAGATTGGTCGCGTCGCCATAGGCGCCGGAGCCGGGATTGTCGGAATAGTCGGAGATCACCAGCGGCTTGCCTCCGGCCTCCGGCCCGAGCGTGCCTTCGCCGGCCTTGGCCCTGGCCATCGCCTCCTTCAGCGGGGTGAAGTGGATCGAGGAGAAATGCCGCTGCTCCCAGGCATAGTCCATCAGCTCCTCGGCGATGGCCTGCGCCTTGCCGCGATCGTCATGGGTGACTGCGATGGAGGGGCCGATATCGTGGACATCGGCCGAGGAGAAGCCGGCCTGGACGCTGACCACGAGCGCATCGCCTGCCGCCTCCAGCGCATCGCCCCGGCGCAGCAGTTCCATGAAGGGCGGCGAGGTCGTGCGCCCGCCATCGAGCGCGTAGAGGATCGGCCGGCGTGCCACCGCGACGCGCGGCCTGATCTCGCCCTTCATCGCCCGCTCAAGCAGTTCGGCGCCCTGCCAGGTCCGCTCATACTGGTCGATATGCGGATAGGTCCGGTAGGAGATCAGCGCATTGGCGTTGTCGGCCATCAGTTGGGTGAGCGTCGCGTGCAGGTCGAGGATCGCGACGACCGGCACGTCGGGGCCGACCTTGGCGCGGATGCGCTTCAGCAGTTCGCCCTCGCCGTCGTCGGAACTCTCTGTCGCCATCGCGCCATGCAGATGCAGCAGCACGCCGTCGAGCCGCTCGCAGGCGGAAAGGATCAGCCCGGCGAAGACATCGAAGGCCGCATCGGTGACGCGGCCCGAGGGGTTCGCTCCGGTGACGAGCGGGTGGACGAGGCTCCAGCCGAACTTCTCGGCGGCCTCGAAGGCGGCGCCCATCGAGGTCCGGGTGCCCTGGAAGGCGGCCGGCACCTCATTGTCGCGGAAGACGCCGTGATGGCGGAACACCGCCTCATCGGTGAGCTGAACACTGAAGGTGTTCGTCTCATGCATGAATTCCGCGATCAGGACGCGTCTGGCCATCGTGCGATCGTTCCCCCGAAAACGTTCCCTATGGAACCATTTTTTGTTTTGTAGCGTGGGTCCGGGCGTTTGCCAGCCCGGACCCGTTCATGCTCCCCCTGACTTTGGCCCGCTTGCGGGACAGGGGCGAATATGCTTGGCGCCGCCGAATGCTCAGGCGGCGCGGGCCGCATGGGTCTCGCCGGGGGCGTGGCCGAGATCCTCGGGCCGCGCATAGGCGCGGCCGAAGCGGTTGGCGAGGAAAGCATCGAGGCCGATGTCCTCCTGCTTGACGAAGCCCTTCTGCGGCAGCTTGCCCTCTGCCAGCAGGTCGAGCACCGCGCAGATGCCCGACGCCGTAGTGATCTGGATGGCGCTGCGCATCACCCCGCCGATTACGGCGCTATAGACCTTGTTGGCATAGGTCTGCTGAGTCAGCCGGCCGTTCAGCCGGCCGCTGGCGGTGACGAAGATCACGACCACGTCCTGCAGCGTGCTCGGGAGGGCATTCTCGAAGATGTCCTTCAGCACGTCGCGACGCTCGGACAGGCGCAGGTCCTGCAGCAGCGCCTTCATGATCGCGCAATGGCCGGGGTAGCGGATGGTGCGGTAGTTCAGCGTGCGCACCTTGCCGGCGAGCGTGTCACAGAGCGTGCCGAGCCCGCCCGAGGTGTTGAAGGCCTCGTAGGTGATGCCATCGAGCGAGAACTCCTCGCGCTCTTCCATCGCCGGGACCAGAGTCCGTTCGCCGTTGACGACGGCCTCGCAGGGCTCGCAATACTCGTTGATGACGCCGTCCGTGCTCCAGGTCAGGTTGTAGTTCAGCGCGTTCGACGGGTACTGCGGCAGCGCGCCGACCCGAAGCTTAAGGCTGTCCAGCTGGTCGAAGTCGCGGGCGAGGTCGGCGGCGACGATCGAGATGAAGCCCGGCGCCAGCCCGCATTGCGGGATCAGCGCCGCCTTGGCGGTCAGCGCCAGCTCCTTGACGCGGCGGGTCGAGGCGACGTCCTCGGTCAGGTCGAGATAGTGCACGCCCTGGGTGGCGGCGGCCTCGGCGATGCGTGTCGTCAGATCGTAGGGCGCGGCCGAGAGCACGGCGAAGGCGCCGTTCAGGACCTGGGCGAGCTCGGCCGCGTCGGCGATGTCGACCCGGCGTGTGGAGATCGTCGGGCCGGTCTTGATCGCGGCGAGCTGTTCGTTGGAGCGATCGGCGATCACCACGCGGTAATCCCCGGTAGCGCCGAGCAGGTCGGCGATGGTGGCGCCGATCTTGCCGGCGCCGATGACGACCACGTTTTTCATGGTTCCCCCGATGAATCTGTTTCTGCCAGACAGATTCGCTCGGGGCTTCGTCGGATAGAAGTGGGCGACGCGACGATTCATATGGGATTTTTCAGCGAAACGCCGTAAGTTTTCGGCGCTATGCCGATAGACCCGACCGATCGCCATCTCCTGACCCTGCTCACCGAGAACGCCCGCGCCCCGGTGGCCGAGCTCGGCCGCAAGCTCGGCCTGTCACGCACGACGGTGCAGAGCCGGATCGAGCGGCTGGAGCGTCGCGGCATTATCGCCGGCTACACCGCGCGGCTTTCGGAGGATTACGAGAAGGGCCAGGTCAAGGCGCATGTGCTGATCACGGCGTTGCCGAAGCTTGCGGTGCGCGTCGAGACGGAGCTGCGGCGCATCCCTGAGATCAGGACGCTGCATTCGATCAGCGGCCAGTTCGACATGATCGCCGTGGTCGTCGCGCCCTCGATCGGCGAACTTGATGGTTTGATCGACCGGATCGGCGCGCTGGAAGGCGTCGAGCGCACGATGTCCTCGATCATCCTCTCGACAAGGATCGAGCGTTAGCCTCAATCCGGCAGGACGCGTCCTCCGATCCGCGCCGCAGCGTCGCGCAGCGCATCGAGATGCACCGGCCGCCCCTGTGGCGCGACGATCGAGGTCAGCGAGGAGATGCTGAGCGCGCCGGCGAGCGCGCCGGAGCGGTCGAAGATCGGTACGCCGACGCCGGTCAGGCCGATGAAGAAATCGTCGGCGGCGAGTTCCCAGCCCTGCGCCCTGATGCGGTCGGCCTCGCGCCAGAGCAGCTCCGGATCGGTCTGGCTCGCGGGCGCGCGCTTGGGCAGATCGAGCGACAGGGCCAGCCGGCGCTGCTCGTCATCGAGATAGGCCAGCAGCACGCGCGGGCCGCCGCCGCAGTTCAACGGTGCCTGTGCGCCGACCGCGAACCAGGTCGCATCGACATGCGGCAGCGAGGCGCGCACGCGATCGACGCAGAGCCCGCGCCCGGCGATATGGACCCAGAGGAAGGCGGTGGCGCCGGTCTTCTCGGCGATCTCGGTCAGATAGGGGCCGGCGATGTCGCGCAATTCGCGCCCGGTCGTCACCGCGCTGCCGAGCTCGATCAGCCCGACGGCCAGCGCATAGCTCTGGGAATGCTCGTCATATTCGACGAGCTCATTGAGCTGCAACGTCAACAGCAGACGCCGCGTCGTGCCCTTGTCGAGCCCGACCTGCCGGGCGAGCTCACTCAGGCGGAGCCGCGGCTGCTCCGGCCGGAAGGCCCGCAGCAGCGCGATGGCGCGGTCGACGGCGCGGACGATCGGCACGCCAGGTGGCAATTGCGCGGTCCTGTCCTTCTCGTTTCGGTTCATTGCAGGTGCAGCGCGCGCCATGTTCGTTTGCTGAGCGTGTCGCCGAATAACACGCCATGTCAAGCATTGACACGCAATTTGTCTCTCGCTTTCATGGCTAGCGAGCTTGCCAACGGGCACCCGATCGGGTGCGATCGGTGGGAACTTGCCGCGAACGACAAAACGGGGGAGAACGACGATGACCGGATTGAGATTTGGCCTGGCGCTCGCCGCCTCCGTCCTGGCGCTCGGCGTGGCGCAGGCGCAGGAACCGAAGAAGGGCGGCACGGTCCACGTCGTCGTCCAGCCCGAGCCGCCGATGCTGATGCAGGGGCTCAACCAGAACGGCCCGACCAACATGGTCGCCGGCAACATCTACGAGTCGCTGCTGCGCTATAACGAGAAGCTCGAGCCACAGCCCTCGCTGGCCAAGAGCTGGGAGATCTCGCCGGATGCCAAGGTCTACACCTTCAAGCTGCAGGAGGGCGTGACCTGGCATGACGGCAAGCCGTTCACGGCCGATGACGTCGTCTTCACCCTCGACAAGTTCCTGCGCGAGGTCCATCCGCGCTGGCGCCCGATCGTCAACGCCCAGGTCGACAAGATCGAGAAGGTCGACGACCTCACCGTCAAGATCACGCTGAAGCAGCCCTTCGGCCCGCTGATCATGACGCAGGAAGTCGCCTCTGCGCCGATGATCCCCAAGCACATCTATGACGGTACCGATTATCGCGCCAACCCGGCCAACAATACGCCGATCGGCACCGGCCCATTCAAGCTGAAGGAGTGGAAGAAGGGCTCCTACATCCACCTCGTCAAGAACGAGAACTACTGGCTCAAGGGCAAGCCGAACCTCGACGAGATCTACTGGCAGATCATCCCCGATGCGGCGGCCCGCGCCGTCGCCTACGAGACCGGCAAGGTCGACGTGCTGACCGGCGGCTCGGTCGACGTCTACGACGTGGCGCGGCTTTCCAAGCTGCCCAACACCTGCGTCACCACCAAGGGCTGGGAGATGTTCGCCCCCCATGCCTGGCTGACGCCGAATGTCCGCAACGGCATTCTCGGCAACAAGCAGTTCCGCCAGGGGCTGATGTACGCGATCGACCGCGAGTTCGGCCGCGAGGTGGTCTGGGGCGGGCTCGGCAAGCTGCCGACCGGCCCGATCTCGTCGAAGACCAAGTTCTATTCGGCCGACGTGCCGAAATACGCTTTCGACCCGGCCAAGGCGAAGGAACTGATCAAGGCCTCCGGCTACAAGGGCGAGACGATCCGCCTGCTCAACCTGCCCTATGGCGAGACCTGGACGCGCTGGACCGAGGCGATCAAGCAGAACCTCGAGGATGTCGGCGTCAAGGTGCAGGTCGAGAACACCGACGTACCCGGCTGGACCCAGAAGGCCAGCAACTGGGACTTCGACCTCAACTTCAACTTCCTCTACCAGCTCGGCGACCCCGCCATGGGCGTGGCGCGCAGCTACATCACCTCCAACATCGCCAAGGGCAATCCCTTCGCCAATGTCGGCGGCTATTCCAACCCCGAGGTCGACAAGCTCTTCGCCGACGCGGCGATCGCACCGACGGAGAAGGAGCGGCAGGAGCTCTATACCAAGGTGCAGAAGCTCCTTGCCGACGAACTGCCGGTGCTCTGGCTGCTCGAGATGGATTTCCCGACCATCTACCGCTGCAACGTCAAGAACCTCGTCACCACCGGCGTCGGCGTGAATGACGGTTTCCGGGATGCCTGGAAGGAGTGACGTTATCCGACAGGATCACGTCATGCTCGGGCCTGACCCGAGCATCTCCTGCAAGAGATTCTCGGGTCTGCGCTGCGCTTGCCCGAGAATGACGCCAGCGGAACCTGAATGAACCTCGCGCAATTTCTCGCCGGCCGGCTCGCGAAGGGGATCATCGTCCTCTTCGCCATCGCGGTGCTGAACTTCTTCCTGATCCGGGCAGCTCCTGGCGACCCCGCGCAGGTGCTGGCCGGCGAGGCCGGCGCAGCCGACGAGCAATTGCTGATCCAGCTGCGCGAGCGCTTCGGCCTCGACCAGCCGCTGCTGACCCAGCTCTGGGTCTATCTCAAGGGCTATCTCACCTTCGATCTCGGCTTCAGCTACCGCCAGCAGCAGAGCGTGCTCAGCCTGATCCTCGACCGTTTGCCGGCGACGCTGCTGCTCACCGGCGCGGCCTTCATCGTCTCGCTCGGTCTGGGCACGCTGATGGGCGCGCTCGCTGCCCGCCGCGCCGGCCGCTGGCAGGACAGCATCATCACCACTTTGGCGCTGGTCTTCTATGCGACGCCGCTGTTCTGGGTCGCGCTGATGAGCCAGATCGTCTTCTCGCTGAAGCTCGGCCTCGTACCCAATGTCGGCTACGAGACCATCGGTGCCAACTATACCGGGCTCGCCCGTGCGTTCGATATCGCGAGCCACCTCGTCCTGCCGGCGCTGACGCTCGGCCTGTTCTTCACCGCGCTCTATGCGCGGATGATGCGGGCCTCGATGCTCGAGGTCGCCGGCGCCGATTTCGTCAAGACCGCCCGCGCCAAGGGCCTCAGCCCCGGCGCGATCTCGCGCCGCCACGTCGCCCGCAACGCCATCCTGCCGGTGGTGACGCTGGCGGGCCTTCAGGCCGGCCAACTCGTCGGCGGCGCGGTGCTGACTGAGACCGTCTTCGCCTGGCCCGGCATCGGCCGGCTGATGTTCGATGCCCTGGTGCAGCGCGACTATTCGGTGCTGCTCGGCGTCTTCTTCATGTCCTCGGCCATGGTCGTCGGCTTCAACATCCTGACCGATCTCGTCTACCGATTGGCGGATCCGCGCATCGAGGCGGTGTCATGAGCTTCCTTGAGCGCTTTTCCCGCAATCGCGGCGCCCTGATCGGCCTTGCGATCCTGATCGTGGTGATCCTGTTCGCGATCATCGCCCCGCAGCTCTATCCGCAATCGCCCTGGCGGACGGTGGCGCGGCCCTTCCTCGCGCCCTTCGTGATGGACCGCTTCCCGCTCGGCACCGATACGCTCGGCCGCGACATCGCTTCGGGTCTGGCGCATGGCGCCCGCGTCTCGCTGACGATCGGTCTGGTCTCGACGCTGGTCGCGCTGCTGATCGGCGTGCCGCTCGGCGCCATCGCCGGCTATGCCGGTGGCATCGTTGACGATGCGCTGATGCGCTTCACCGAGTTCTTCCAGACCATCCCCTCCTTTGCGCTCGCCATCGTCCTCGTCGCGATCCTGCAGCCCAAGCTCGGCTCGATCGTGCTCGCGATTGGCGTCGTGAGTTGGCCGCCGGTGGCGCGGCTGGTGCGTGGCGAAGTGCTCTCGCTGAAGACGCGCGAATATGTCCAGGCCGCGATCACCATCGGCCAGCCGACCGCGCGCATCATCTGGAGCCAGGTCCTGCCCAACACGATCGCGCCGATCATCGTCATGGGCTCGCTGATGATCGGCTCGGCGATCCTGCTCGAATCCTCGCTCTCCTTCCTCGGCCTCGGCGATCCCAATCTGATGAGCTGGGGGTACATGGTCGGCGCCGGCCGCACGCGCCTGCTCGACGCCTGGTGGATCAGCTTCTTCCCAGGCGTCGCGATCTTTCTGACGGTGCTGGCGCTCAACCTCGCCGGCGAGGGGCTGAACGATGCGATGAACCCGCGCCTTGCCCGGGAGAGGGAATGATGGCCGAGCCCGTCCTCTCGATCGAAGGCCTGAAGCTCGCTCTGCCTGTCATGGCCGACCGCCCCTATGCGGTCGAGGATGCGACGCTGCGCATCGCCGCGGGCGAGACGCTCTGCGTCGTCGGCGAATCCGGTTCCGGCAAGTCGATGATCGCCCATGCGGTGATGGGCCTCTTGCCCAAGGCAGTGAAGCCGGTCGCCGGCGCGATCAAGCTCGCCGGCCGCGACCTGCTGGCGCTGTCGGAAGACGCGATGCAGGACGTGCGCGGCCGCGAGGTCGGCATGATCTTCCAAGAGCCGATGACCTCGCTCAACCCGGTCATGCGCGTCGCCGACCAGATCGTCGAAACTTTCGAGGCGCATAAGCTGCTGAGCAAGCCGGAGCGCTATGCGCGAGCCGTCGCGCTGCTGACAGAGGTCGGCCTGCCCGAGCCGGAGCGGCTGGCGCGCGCCTATCCGCATGAGCTTTCCGGGGGCCAGCGCCAGCGCGTGATGATCGCGATGGCGCTGGCGCTCGAGCCCAAGCTGCTGATCGCCGACGAGCCGACCACCGCGCTCGACGTCACCACGCAGGCGCAGATCCTCAAGCTGATCGACAATCTCCGCAACAAGCACGGCACGGCGGTCTTGTTCATCACCCATGACATGGGCGTCGTCGCCGAGATCGCCGACCGCATCGCCGTGCTGGAGAAGGGCGTGCTGGTCGAGGAGGGCACGGTCGACCAGGTGCTGGGCTCGCCCCGCCATCCCTATACGCAGAAGCTGCTCGCCGCCGTGCCTTCGCTGACGCCGCCGGAGCGGCCGCCGCTGCCGGAAAGCAAGCCGGTGCTCACGGTCGAGAAGCTCGGCAAGGTCTATCGCAAGCGCGCCTTCTTCCGGCCCGGCCGCGAGGTGAGGGCAGCCGACGATGTCAGCTTCACGCTGGCGCGTGGCGAGACGCTCGGCCTCGTCGGCGAGTCCGGCTCGGGCAAGTCGACGGTCGGGCGCTGCTGCCTGCGCCTGATCGAGCCGGATTCAGGGCGCATCACCCTCGGCGACCTCACCATCACCGACCTCAGCGTCGCGGCGCTCCGCCCGCATCGCAAGCGGATCCAGATGGTCTTCCAGGACCCGTTCGCCTCGCTCAACCCGCGCCAGACCGTCGGGCGGATCATCTCGGACGGGCCGGTCGCGCATGGCGTGCCGCGCAAGGACGCGCTGGCGCGGGCGAAGGAGCTGCTCGAACTGGTCGGGCTCTCCGCCAATGCGATCGACCGCTACCCGCATGAATTCTCCGGCGGCCAGCGCCAGCGCATCGGCATCGCCCGGGCCCTCGCGCTCGAGCCGGACGTCCTCGTCGCCGACGAGGCGGTTTCGGCGCTCGACGTCTCCGTGCAGGCGCAGATCCTCAAGCTGATCAAGGACATCCAGCAGCGGCTCGGCCTTGCCATCCTGTTCGTCACCCACGATCTGCGCGTCGCCGCGCAGATCTGCGACAAGATCGCGGTGATGCAGCGCGGCCGGATCGTCGAGGCCGGCCCGACCGCCGTGCTCTTTTCCGCCCCCCAGCACGCCTACACCCGCCAATTGCTCGCCGCCGTCCCCGGCGGCGAGCGGTTCGGGCGGTGAGTTCCATGCGTCATTCTCGGGCGTAGCGAAGCGCAGACCCGAGAATCTCATGACCAGATGGCTGGTTTCCGAGATGGTCGGGTCAAGTCCGACCATGACGAGCCGGCCGAATGCCTGCCTATCTACCGGAGACCCCAGCCATGCCGCTCGATCCCGCCCTGCGCGACCGCATCCTCGCATCTGTCGAAGAAGGCTTTGCCGAGCAGATCGCCTTCACCCAGGAGATGATCCGCTTTCCCTCGACACGCGGCGACGAGCACACCGTCCAGGACTTCATCTTCCGGGCCTTGAAGCAGCGCGGCTTCACCATGGACCGCTTTGCCATGGACCGCGAGGCGATCGGTCGCCATCCCGGCGGCGCGCCGTTCTCGGAGACGCATTCGGACGCGCCGATCGTCGTCGGCATCCACCACCCGCGCGAGGAGACGGGTCGCTCGCTGATTCTGCAGTCTCACGTAGATGTGGTGCCGACCGGCCCGGCCGAGCTCTGGACGCATCCGCCCTTCGATCCGGTCATCGATGGCGACTGGCTCTATGGCCGCGGCGGCGCCGATATGAAGGCCGGCGGGGCGGCCAATCTCTTCTGCCTCGATGCGCTCCGGCGCATCGGCCTGCAGCCGGCGGGAACCGTCTATGTCCAGTCGGTGGTCGAGGAGGAATCGACCGGCAACGGCGCGCTGATGACGCACTTGCGCGGCTACACGGCCGATGCCGTGCTGATCCCCGAGCCGGAGGAGGAGATGCTGGTGCGCGCCAATACCGGCGTGCTCTGGTTCCAGTTCGAGGTCCGCGGCGTCCCGGTGCATGTCCGCGAGATGGGCGTCGGCGCCAATGCCATCGATGCCGCCTATCGCGTCATAGGCGCGCTGCGTGAACTCGAAGAGGAGCTCAATCGCGAGAAGGCGGGACGGGAGCATTTCGAGGAGATCGCCCACCCGATCAACCTGAATATCGGCAAGATCGAGGGTGGCGACTGGGCTTCCTCGGTGCCGTGCTGGTGCCGGGTCGACTGCCGCATCGGGCTTTATCCCGGCATGTCCGCCGAGGAACTCGGCAAGCGCATCGAGGCCAAGGTGCTGGCCTTCGCGCGCTCCGATACGTTCCTCTCGAACAACCCGCCCAAGGTCGTCTTCAACGGCTTCTGGTCGGAGGGTTACGTGCTCGAACCCGGCAGCGAGGCTGAAGCCGTGCTCGGCAACGCCCACAAGGCCTCGACAGGCCAGGCGCTGAAGAGCTTCATGACACCCGGCTATCTCGATACCCGCGTCTATGCGCTCTACGACAAGGTGCCGGCGCTCTGCTACGGGCCGATCTCGCAGAACATTCACGCCTTCGACGAGCGCGTCAGCCTCGCCTCGCTGAAGCGGATCACCGGCACCATGGCGCTCTTCGTCGCCGAATGGTGCGGGGTGGAGGCGATCGAGGAGTGAGTTCCTCCCTTCCCCCTTGTGGGGAAGGGTTGGGGATGGGGGGCGAGCGACCGGGTGCGAGGCTGCTTGTAGAGGCGCTCCGACGGATCTCCCGGGGAGCCCGCTCCGACTTTCCGCCCCCCACCCCTGCCCCCACAAGGGGGAGGGGTTCTCGCGCGTCATGCATCAAGCCACCATCGAAATGACATGACGGCGCAGGCTCGCCCTCACGCATAGTCACGCCATGCCGCAAGCCTCCGCCCGCTCGCTCCTGCTCGTCCCGCTGCTCGGGCTGCTCTGGGGCTTCAACTGGCCGGCGGTCCGGATCTCATTAACCGAGATCGCGCCATGGACCTTGCGAGCCGGCGGCATGACCTTCGCCGGGCTTGGTCTGGTCGCGGTCGCGCTGGCGCGCGGCGTCCGTCTCAAGGTGCCTGCCGCGCACTGGGCGAGGCTGATCGTCGCCGGCATCCTCTCGATCGCCGCCTTCAACGTCCTGCTCGCCTTCGCGCAGTTGATGGCGCCGACCTCGCGTGCCGCGATCCTGACCTTCACCATGCCGGTCTGGGCGACCCTGATGGCCTGGCCAGTACTGGGAGAGCGTTTCGACCGCCCGCGGCTGATCGGCCTGGGGCTCGGCGTCGCCGGATTGCTCTGCCTCGGCCTGCCGCTGGTCCGGGCAGGTCAGTTCTCGCCGGGTCTTGCTCTCGCTTTGCTCGCCAGTTTGAGCTGGGCGCTCGGCACCATCATCACCAAGCGCTGGCCGGTCGCGGCGCCGACGCTGTCGATCGCCGCCTGGCAATTGCTGATCGGCGGCGCGGCGGCCGGGATCGGCATGCTGGTCTTCGAGGGTGTGCCGGTTCCAAAGGCCCTATCGGCGCCAGTCACAGCCGCGCTCGCCTTCCATATCCTCGGCGCGCAGGCGCTTGCCTATTTCCTCTGGTTCACCGTGATCGCCCGGCTTCCGGCCGGGATCGCCAGCCTCGGCACCTTGATGGTGCCGGCGGTCGGGGCGCTCGGCTCGGTGCTGCTTCTCGGCGAGCGTCCGGCGGCCAGCGACTGGGTCGGTCTTGTGCTCGTCATTGCTGCTGCGGGCTCGATCCTGGTCTCGCCGAAACCAGTCCGTTGACCATAGGTCAATTTTTGTTTGTCCCAACGGGAACCTTTCGTGTTCCGCCGCGTTGAGCGCGTTCGACATGTCAGACGCCAAGGTTCCAAACGTGCTTCAGACTACGGAAGGTCCGGTGACCGCCGAGCGTTACCGCCTGCTGGTCGAGTCCGTCACGGACTACGCGATCTATATGCTCGATCCGCAGGGCACCGTGATCAGCTGGAACCCCGGCGCCCGGCGCTTCAAAGGCTATGAGGACCACGAGATCATCGGCCAGTCCTTCTCGCGCTTCTATACCGAGGAGGATCGCGCTATCGGCCTGCCGGAGCATGCCCTACGCACGGCCGCGGAGGAGGGCCGCTTCGAGAAAGAAGGCTGGCGTGTCCGCAAGGACGGCACGCGGTTCTGGGCCCATGTCGTCATCGACCCGATACTCAATCCGGCGACCGGCCGGGTGCTCGGCTATGCCAAGGTCACGCGCGACCTGACCGAGCGGCGCCAGGCGGATGAGGCGCTGCGGCGGTCGGAGGAGAAGTTCCGCCTGCTGGTGCAGGGCGTCACCGACTACGCGATCTACATGCTCGACGCCGACGGCATCGTGACGAACTGGAACGCCGGTGCGGAGCGGATCAAAGGCTATGCGCCGGACGAGATCATCGGCCGGCATTTCTCGCTGTTCTACACGCCGGAGGATCGCGAGAAGGGCGAGCCGCAAAGGACGCTCCAGGCTGCGATCGACAATGGCAGCGCCGAAAAGGAAGGCTGGCGGGTCCGCAATAACGGCGAGCGCTTCTGGGCGAGCATCGTCATCGACCCGATTCGCGGTGAGGCCGGCGAGATCATCGGCTTCGCCAAGGTCACACGCGATCTGACCGAACGGCAGAAGGTCCAGGCCGAGCTCGACGCGGCGCGCGAGGCCTTGTTCCAGGCGCAGAAGATCGAGGCCCTCGGCCAACTCACCGGCGGCGTTGCGCATGATTTCAACAATCTGCTGACCGCCGTGCTAGGCAGCCTCGAGCTCGTGCGTCGCCAGATAAGCGATGAGCGCCAGCTCAACCTGATCGACAATGCGATCAAGGGGGCGAGCCGGGGCGTCTCCCTGACCCAGCGCATGCTCTCCTTCGCCCGCAAGCAGGAACTGGCGCTGCAGCCGGTGGCGGTCGACGTGCTCGTCGCCGAAATGGGCGATCTGCTGCAGCGTTCGCTGGGGCCGCTGATCCGGATCGAAACGGATTTTCCGGCCGATCTCGCGACGGCTGCCGCCGATCCGAACCAGCTCGAAGCCGCCGTGCTCAACCTCGCGGTCAATGCACGGGATGCCATGCCGGAAGGCGGAACACTGCGCATCGGGGCCAGCAACGAGGCGATCTGCAGCGGACACCGTACCGGCTTGCCGAAAGGCGACTATATCCGCCTGTCGATCGCAGACACGGGGAGCGGGATGGACGCCAGGACGCTCGCCCAGGCGACCGAGCCGTTCTTCACGACCAAGGGCGTCGGCAAGGGCACGGGGCTCGGGCTCTCGATGGTGCACGGCATGGCCGAGCAGCTCGGCGGCCGGTTGCTCCTCGACAGCCGTGTCGGGCAAGGCACGACCGTGGAGATCTGGCTGCCGGTGGCTACGACGGCCGCGACCGCCGAGCTTGCCCATCTACCTGCCGAGACGAAAATGGAGACTGCCATGGAGCCGCGCCCGCTGACCGTGCTCGCGGTCGATGACGATGCGCTCGTGCTGATGAACACCACCGCACTGCTGGAGGACCTCGGTCACAAGGTCATCGAGGCGAGTTCGGGGCGGGAAGCGCTCTCCTTGCTGGAGAGCAACGAGATCGATTTGCTGATCACCGATCATGCCATGCCGCAGATGACTGGTGCGCAATTGATCACCGAAGTCGCGCAGCGCTGGCCCAATGTGCCGGTCATCCTCGCGACCGGCTATGCCGATCTGCCGGCGGGCGCCGGAGCGGGCGTGCTGCGGTTGAACAAGCCGTTCTGGCAGGCCGATCTGGAGAAGGCGGTTTGCGCCGCCATGGCTCGGCGTGCGACGGCCGCCGCAGCCTGAGCTGAGCTATCGGAGCTGATCGGCTCGTTTGGGCGGCGCAGCCGCCGAGGCGCGCTCGACCAATCGCGTCGGCAGCACGAGGTCGCGGTGACCGCCGTGCCCAGACAATTGCTCGATCAGCAGCTTCATCGCCGCCTGGCCGATCTCGCGGCGTGGCTGGTGGATCGTTGTGAGCTGCGGCTCCACCGCCTCCGCCAACACGATATCGTCGAAGCCGACGACCGAGACGTCGTCGGGAACGTTGCGGCCGCGGGCGCGCAGCTCGCCCATGGCACCGACCGCCATCTGGTCGCTGGCGGCGAAGACGGCGGTATAGCCGGCGCTCCTGTCGGCGAGCGTCCGGATCGCGGCACGGCCGGCGGCGAGGCCGAAATCGCCCTCGACGATGAGGCTGGGATCAGCCGGAATGCCGGCGTCGGCGAGGCCGGCGAGGTAGCCGTCGCGACGGTCGAGGCTCATCGGGTCAGGCATCGGCCCGGCGATGTGGGCGATGCGGCGATGGCCGAGCCCGGCGAGATGGGCGACCGCGGCGCGCGCCGCGGCGTGGTTGTCGACCCTGACCGTCGGTAGGGTGAGGCCGGGCAGCATCTCCAGCGCGACGACGATGGGCGGCAGGCGGCTGCGTCTGGCGAGGACCTCGGGGAAGCGGCCGACCATCAGGATCAACCCGTCGGCATGGCGCTCCCTGACCATGTCGACATAGCGCAGGATGCGCTCGTCATCGTCGCGGGCATCGCCCATCAGCACCTTGTAGCCGGCGTCGATCGCGGCTTCTTCCACGCCCTTGTAAATCTCGAGATAGAACGGGTTGCTGATGTCGCGCACCAGCAGGATCACGGTGCGGGTCGCCTGCAGCCGAAGATTCCGTGCCTGTGCGTTGGGGATGAAGCCGGTCGCTGCGACCGCCTCCAGCACCCGCTCGCGGGTGCGCGCCTTGACCTTCTCTGGCATCGCCAGCGCGCGCGACACCGTTGCGGTCGAGACGCCGGCGAGGCGCGCGACTTCGGCGATGGTTGGGCTGGCGGTCATCTGGAAGGTCTTGGCTCTGAGGCTAGCGCGAATCGTCGAGCAGGGGCGGGACGTGCATCATGCCGAAATCCCGCCTCCTCGGGCAATGGACACAAACTCCATTGTCGTCCCGGACGGAGCGAAGCGGATATCCGGGACCGATGCCGGAACGGTTCAGGCATGGGTCCCGGGTCGAGCTGCGCTCGCCCGGGACGACTCACATCCTGATTGCTCGGACGCGTGGGTTACTTGCCGCCCCAGCGGGCCGGATAGTTCGCCATCTGCTCGCAGCCGCAGAGCGCGTAGTGCAGCGGCGGCATCTTGTCGTTGACGAACTTGTCGAGGTTTTCCGCCGTGATCGCCGGCTGCGGCAGCTTCCAGGTCGGGCCCACGACCGGCTCGCCCTTGAGGATGCGGATTGCCGCGATCACCGGGGTGCGCCACTGATAGGTCGGATAGGTCGGCGCGATCGCGGTGAGCTTGTTCTTCTTCCACTTCTGCAGGAAGTCCTGCTGGTCCTCGCCATTGATTACCGGATAGGGCTTGCCGGCATCCTCGAAGGCCTCGAGCGCGGCGACCGCGGTCGCCCCAGCGTCCATCCAGACGCCGTCGATCTTGCCGAAGCGGTTGAGATAGTCCTCGACGATCGCCTTGGTCTTGGCGTTGTCGCCATTGGTGAACTCGGCGCCGACGACCTTGATGCCCTTCTCCTTGAAGATGCGCTCGGCCGCAGCCCAGCGGTTCTCCAGCACGTCGACGCCCGGCAGGATGCGCAGCGCCAGCACCGAGCCGCCGGCGGGAATTTTCTCGGCGATGAAGCTCGCGCCCTGGATGCCGAAGCCGTAGCCGCCGATCGGGTTGATGAAGGTCACCGGGGCCTTGCTGTCGACGCCGCGGTCGAAGACCACGACCGGCAGCTTCTTCGCGGCCGCTTCCACCGCCGGCGTCAGCGCCGCCGTGGTGTTCGGCGAGACGATCAGCGCATCGCACTGGCCGCTGTTGACGAAGGCATTGATGTCCGAGATCTGCTTGTCGTCCTTGCCCTCGGCATCGGCATGGGTGAACGAGGCGATGTCGGCCTTGTTGGCCTCGACCTCGGCCTGCATGTTGGTGAAGCCGACGACGCGCCAGGGATTGTTCACGCCGGCGTTCGAGAAGCAGAGCTTGTAGGGGCCGGGCTTCTTGTACTTGGCGGTGTCGACCTTCTCGCCGCCGAGATTCTGCTCCCAGGGCTTGCCTTCGGGGCCTTGCGGGGCGACCGTCAGTAGCGCCTTCTGGCGCTCAAACTCGGCTGGGTCGTTGAAGTTCTGGGCGATGGCGCCCGTCGACAGTACCGCCAGCAGCGCCGCCAAACCAATCTGCGTCTTCATGTCCACCTCCCTCTGTCGCGCCGCCTTGCCGGCGGCCTCTGGCGGAGCGCGTGGGATCACGCGCCTCCGAAAACTCGTTACGCCCGCCGCATGCGCCAGGCGCTCGACGCCACCGCGGCGATCAGGATCAGGCCCTGCACGGTCTCGCGCAGCGGCTGCGGCAGGCCCATCAGGTTGAGCAAAGTGAACAGCGCGAACAGGCTGAGCGCCCCGGCGACGGCGCCGGTCACGCTGGCGCGTCCGCCGAGCAGTTGCGCCCCGCCGATGACGCAGGCGGCGATCGCCTGCAGTTCGAGCCCCTGTCCGACCGCGGTCGAGACCCCGGCGAAGCCGCCGAGCAGGATGCCCGCCGTCACTGCCGACAGCGCCGATATGACGAAGACCAGCACCCGCGTCGCGCCGACCGGCACGCCGGAGAGTTCCGCCGCGCGCGGATTGTCGCCGACCGCCAGAACCTGCCGGCCGAAGACGGTTGCGTGCAGCAGCCAGGCGGCAAGTGCGACGAAGCCGGTGAGGATGAGCACCGAGAGCGGCATGATCCCGGTCACCGGCACGTCGCGATAGACGAGGCGGCCGAGCGCCCGGAAATTCTCCGGCAGATAGCCGCGCGGCGCCCCGCCCGACCACATCAGCGCCGCGCCATTCAGTGAGAGCAGCATGCCGAGCGTCGCGATGATCGAGGGCACTTTGAGCAGGGTGACGACGAGCCCGTTGACGAGGCCGACGCCGAGCCCGATCAGATAGAGCACGCCGATCGTCCACCAGGTGTTCTCGGGATTGCCGCCGGCGAGCATCGAGCCGCCGAGCACGGTCAGCGTCACCAGCGAGCCCATCGACAAATCGAAACCGCCGCCGGCGATGACGAAGAGCTGGCCGCAAGCGAGGATGATCAGCGGCGCCGCCCGGCGCAGGAAGTTGAGGAAGCCCTCGACCTCGAAATAGCCGGGCTGCAGCACGGCGATGGTGCCGTAGAGCACGAGGAAGACGGCGACGCCGACATTGATGCCGCGGGCGAAGCGCAGCGCCGCCGAGGAAGCAGTATGGCTGGCGACGGCGCTCATGCGACATGGCCCTTGCTGCGCACCGCGTAGACGGCCACCGCGAGGATGACGATGGCGCCGCGCAGCACCTGCTTCGGGAAGGCGTCGATGCCGGTCATGTTGAAGACGGCGTCGAGCGTGGCGAACAGGAAGACGCCGGCGAGCGTGCCCCAGACGCCGCCGCGCCCGCCGGCGAGCACGGTCCCGCCGATCACCACCACGGCGATGGATTCGAGGTCATAGACGCCGTCGCGGCCGACCCACGGCGCCCCGGCGCGCAGGCGGCTGGCGAGGTAGAGCCCGGTGAGGCCGGCCATCAGCGAGCACAGCACATGCGCGCCGATCATCACGCGCTCGGTGCGGATGCCGGCGAGACGGGCGCCGTCGCGGTTGCCGCCGGTGGCGTAGAGATGCGCGCCGAAGCGGGTGCGGCTCAGCAGCAGCCAGATCGCGAGCGCGAGCACGAGCAGCAGCAGCACCGACCAGGGCAGCGGCCCGATCCGGCCATAGGCGAAGGCCTGGAAGGCTGCCGGAACCGAGCCGGCGAAATTGCTGAAGCTCGCCGAAAGCAGCCCCTGCAGGATCAGCCCGACCCCAAGCGTCGCGATCAGCGGATTGACGTCGAGCCTTGCGATGATCAGCCCGTTGACCAGGCCGACCGCGGCCGAGAGCGCTAGCACCGCCAATACGGCGGGAGCGATCATCCCCGGCTCGCCCTTCATGATGAAGGAGGCGAGTACGGCCGAGACGCTGATCAGGTTGGCGACCGAAAGATCGATCGAGCCGACCAGGATGGCCAGCGTCTGGCCGAGTGCGACGATGCCGAGCGCGACCATGCGCTGGGTCAGGCCGACGAAGCCCTCGCCGGTGAGATAGGCATGCTGGCCGGTTGCGAGCGCGGTCGCGACATAGAGCACGAGCGAGCCGGCGAAGAGCAGCGGCGCCACCGGCACGTCGCGCGCCGGGCGAGGGGCTGCGATATCAGCGACGCTCATGCCGCGGCCTCCGTCGTCCCGGTGCCGAGGGCGAGGTGCATCACGTCTTCCTCGCTGGCGCCGCGCTGGAGTTCGCCAGCGATGCAGCCTTCGTGCATGACGAGGATACGGTCGCTGACGCCGATGATTTCCGGCAGATCCGAGGAGATCATCAGGATGGCGCGGCCGCGATCGGCGAGGCCTCGCATCAGCCGGTAGATCGCCGCCTTGGCGGCGACGTCGATCCCCCGTGTCGGCTCCAGGAAGATCAGCACTTTCGGATCGCGCGCTAGCCAGCGGCCGATCACGACCTTCTGCTGGTTGCCGCCGGAAAGTTCGCGAATCTCCTGAGTGAAGCCGGCGGCACGGACGTCGACCTGCGTCAATTGCCGGTCGGCGGCAGAGCGGGCCATGTCGCCGGACCCTGGCGGCAGCAGTCGACCCGCAAAGGC
Source organism: Allobosea eneae (assembly GCF_042657265.1). Classification (NCBI taxonomy): domain Bacteria; kingdom Pseudomonadati; phylum Pseudomonadota; class Alphaproteobacteria; order Hyphomicrobiales; family Alloboseaceae; genus Allobosea; species Allobosea eneae. Next base: position 93,397 of record NZ_JBHSLW010000023.1, on the reverse strand, counting down.
GCGCAGGGTCATCAGGACATTGTCACGCAGCGATTGCTGCGGGGCGATGCCCTCCTTCTTGCGGTCGTCTGAGAGGAAGCCGACCCCTGCTGCGATGGCGGCGCGGGGCGAGGCGATCAACGCATCTTGACCGTCTATGGTCATGCGGCCACGGGTGAACGGCTCGTCGCCGAAGAGGGCCCGTCCGAGCGCGCCCTTGCCGGAGCCTTCAAGCCCGGCGACGCCGACGATCTCGCCGGCGCGAAGGTCGAGCGTGATGTCGGAGAGGATGGCGTTGCCGGCACCCTGCACCGACAACACGACCGGGCCGAGCTTTGCGGGATCGCCCGGAGGCGGAAAGAAATCGGCGAGGTCCCGTCCGACCATCAGCCGGACGATCATCGCCGGCGTCAGCGCCGCGGCCGGGTGCGTCGCGACGAGCTTGCCGTCCTTCAACACGGTGATGCGGTCGGCGATCGCCTTCAGCTCGGCCATGCGGTGCGAGATGTAAAGGATCGCGGCGCCCTCGCGCCGGAGCGTGCAGACCAGGTCCAACAGCCGGCCGGCATCGCGCTCGTCGAGCGCAGCGGTCGGCTCGTCCATGACGATGATGCGGGCATCGAGCGCCAGCGCCTTGGCTATCTCGACCAGTTGCTGCTCGGCGATCGACAGCGATTTCACCAGCGCAGCGGGCTGGACCCTGGCGCCGACGCGTTCCAGCAGCTTGCGCGCCCCATTTCGCATAGCAGCACGATCGAGCAGGCCACCACGGGTCGGCTCCAGGCCGAGGAAGATGTTGTCGGCGACGCTGCGCTCGGGCAGCAGGCTGAGTTCCTGGTGGATGATGCTGATCCCGGCCCGGCGCGCCTCGACAGGATGCCGGAAGGCGATCGGCTGGCCGCCGAGCAGGATTTCGCCTTCGTCGGGCCGGTAGACGCCGCCGAGTACCTTCATCAGCGTCGACTTGCCTGCGCCGTTCTCGCCGCAGATGGCGTGGACCTCGCCGGAACGGCAATCGAGGCTGACATCGTCGAGCGCCCGCACGCCGGTGAAGCTCTTGCCGATGCCGCGCATCGAAAGGACCGGCGCGGCGGCGCTCATGCCGCACCCGTCTTGGCGGGCGCGGCGGCTTCGGCCCAGCCGCGCCGAATGAAGTCGTGGCTTTCGCTCAGGAGCGTGTCGAGGTCGGGGAAGAGGTCGCGCCAGACCCGTGTCGCCGCGGCGAGCGAGGGTAGCGCCCGGCCGAAAGCCTCGACCGTCAGCCAGCCATCATAGCCAGTGGCGTGGATGGCGCGGAATGTCTGCGCCCACGGCACATGGCCGCGCCCGACGATGCCGCGATCGTTCTCGGAGAGATGGATGTGGTTGATCTCGGGCGCATGGCGACTGTAGGCGCCGACGGGGTCGCGCTCCTCGATATTGGCGTGGAACGTGTCGTACATGTAGCCGAAGTTCGGATGCGCGACCTTCGCCTTCAGCGCGCTCGCCGCCTCCATCGTGGTCAGCGCGTAGCATTCGAAGCGGTTGATCGCTTCCAGCGAGAGCGCAATCCCGGCCTTGCCGGCGTCATCTGCCATTGCGTGCAGCGCTTCGGCGAGATGGGCGAGTTCGTCCTCGCGCGGGCCTTCGCCGGTGAAGACGCCGACCGGCGAGTGATAGGGGCCGGCAATGACGGTCGCGCCGAGAGCTTCGGCGCAGTCGACCGCCCAGCGATGACGTTGGCGCGCTTGGCCGCGGATGGCCGGATCGGACGAGAGGGGATTGCTGTCCTCGCCGACGATGGTGACGATGGTGCGCTTCAGACCAAGCGCGTCGAGGCGGCGGCCGAGCCGCTCGTAATGGCCGACATCGCCCTCGAAGACGGGAATCTCGACGCCGTCATAGCCGATCGCGCGGATGCGCTCGCACAAGGGCAGGTGCGCCTCGTCGATGAAGCCGCCGACCGTTAGCAGGTTGAAGCCGATCTGGACCATGGCCCGGGCTTTCGCGGCGCGCTCAGCGCAGCCGCAACGCGGTTGCATGGCCGGAAAAAGTCGATGATTCGACGCTGCCTGTGCGCATGCTCGGCACTCCTCCCAATGACGGCTCGTTCTACGAAGCCAGCTTGGAAGTGATTATGTAATCGATTGCAAAACTGTCAACCAGCCATTTCCGACTGTCGGTTGCCGAAGCAGGGACGGGTCCGGTCGCGTTGAAAACGTCTGGTTGGCACCACTGATGCGGAGGGCACAGGCCCGGCTCGACACCGGGCGCAATCGGATCAGCATGAAGGGCGCGCGGCGAAAGCTGCCGCGCCTTCGATCCTTGCTGGCGATGCCTCAGCCCGTCTGCCCGGCCATCACCCGCTGCATGCCGCTGAGCACGGCCTTCAGCGAGGCCATGACGATGTTCGGGTCGATGCCGACACCGTGGACTGTACGGCCGTTCCCATCCTCAAGCTTCACATAGCAGGCGGCGGTGGCGTTGGCGCCGCGGCCGACCGCGTGCTCGTGATAGTCGAGGAAGGAGAATTCGACGCCATAGGTCGTCTTCAGCGCGTCCACGAAAGCATCGATCGGTCCGTTGCCGACGCCCTCGATCGTCCGGACCGCTCCGTCCTGCTTCAATTCCGCCGTCAGCGTGCGCGAGCCCTGCGCGCCCGGGAAGGTCTTGTGGGCGAGCAGCTCCAGCGGCGCGTCGCTCAACAGGTAGGTCTTGCTGAACAGCGACCAGAGCGCCGCGCTGGTCAGTTCCTTGCCTTCCTCGTCCATCTGCTCCTGGGCGATCTTGGAGAAGGCGATCTGCAGCGGGCGCGGCAGATCGAGGCCATGATCGGCCTGCAGGATATAGGCGATGCCGCCCTTGCCGGATTGCGAGTTGATCCGGATCACCGCCTCGTAGTCGCGGCCGACATCCTTGGGGTCGATCGGCAGATAGGGCACCTGGAAAAGGGGGTCGTTGCGCTTCTCCTGCGCGTCGAAGCCCTTCTTGATCGCGTCCTGATGCGACCCGGAGAAGGCGGTGTAGACGAGCTCCCCGACATAAGGGTGGCGCTCGTGCACCGGCAGCTGCGTGCAGTATTCGGCGATACTGCGGATCTCGTTGACATCGCGCAGGTCGAGCTCGGGGTCGACCCCTTGCGTGAACAGGTTCAGCGCCATGGTGACGATGTCGACATTGCCGGTGCGCTCGCCATTGCCGAACAGCGTGCCCTCGACTCGGTCGGCGCCGGCCATCAGCGCGAGCTCAGCGGCCGCCACCGCGGTGCCGCGGTCATTGTGCGGATGGATCGAGAGCAGCACGCTGTCGCGGTCGGAGATATTGCGGCCAAACCATTCGAACTGGTCGGCATGGACATTGGGCGTCGCCATCTCGACGGTCGCCGGCAGATTGAGGATCAGCTTCTTCTGCGGCGTCGGCTGGATCACCGCCTTGACCGCCTCGCAAATCTCCAGGGCGTAGTCGAGCTCGGTGCCGGTGAAGCTCTCCGGCGAGTACTCGAAGGTGAAATTCGTCTCGGGCGCCTGCGCGGCCAGTGCCTTGATCTGGGCCGCCGCATCGGTCGCGATCTTGATGATTCCGGCCTTGTCGGATCGGAAGACCACGTCGCGCTGCAGCGTCGAGGTCGAGTTGTAGAAATGCAGGATGACGTTCTTGGCGCCCTTCACCGCTTCGAAGGTGCGCTCGATCAATTCGGAGCGGCACTGGGTCAGCACCTGGATCGCGACATCGTCGGGAATGGCGCCGCGCTCGATGATCGAGCGGACGAAGTCGAAATCGGTCTGCGATGCGGCGGGGAAGGCGACCTCGATCTCCTTGAACCCCATCTTCACCAGCAGCTTGAACATGCGATCCTTGCGATCGACGCCCATCGGCTCGATCAGCGCCTGGTTGCCGTCGCGAAGGTCGACGGAGCACCAGATCGGCGCTTTGGTCAGCACTTGCGAGGGCCATTTGCGGTCCGGCAGGTTGACCGGCGCATAGGCGCGGTATTTGGAAATCGGCATCGTGGACATGGGACAACCCTTGCGAAGGATGCGGCGTCAGGCCTGCTCGGGACCTTGCTACGCCGTCATGCGATGGACAGGCCTTTGAACCCCGGCGCGCTCACAGCGCCGGGCGGCTAAGTCGCAGGGTCAGGCCCCGGATGACGGACCGAAATCGCATGGTCGGACCTAACCATCTCAACGGATAAAGATCAATCCTGACGCGGTGCTCGGATAGGGCAGTGACGTTGCCAGTCACTGCCCGAACCGTTTCAGGCAGCTGCCGCTGACCGCGGATCGCGACTGGCGGGAGGTTCGACGCGTTGAAACACGCGGAACTTGGATGATTTCTAATCTATCGCTACAGTCTTGAGGCAGGTATCGATTGAATTATGCTATGTGCAAGACCTCGATCAAGCCAGCTTACAATCACGAATAATTGGTAGGATTGCAGCTGTTCTTGCGGCAGCTGTCGCGATCGGCCGGGATATTTCCGTTTCCCCAGGGCGAGCGCATCACCCAGGCCGATGCGTCGCGGTTTCAAGATCGCGGTCATGCTCGACGGGCGGCAATCCCTGACGACGCCAGAAGGATTCAGCTTGCGTCGGCTCCATCGCGATGACGCGGCGGCGGGCCGCTATCTGCGGCCAAGGATCGACGCGCATCTCGCCGTCAGCGACTGGCGCGCCGGCGTCTTGGAGGAGCGGCACGCGGCGGAGAAGCGCAAGGCCGCGTAGGCGGCTTGCTCAGGCCAGCTCCGCCGAGCTGAGGACATGCGTCCCGGGCCTGGCCGTGATGGCGGCTTCGATCATCGCCGCGGCGATGCGCCCAGCCGGATTGATGCGCCAGGCGCGCGGCAGCACCGGACCGAGGATGCCGAGCAGGATGAGGGCCGCGCGCTCGGCGGTTCGGACTTCGCTCCGCTCGCCGCCAATCAGGCCGGGCCTGACAAAGGTGAGCGAGGCGAAGTCGAGGCCGGCGAGGTCACGCTCCAGCTCGCCCTTCACCCGGCTGTAGAAGACGCGCGAGGCGGGATCGGCACCGAGCGCCGAGTTCAGGACGAAGGCCGGGGTGCCGTTTTGGTGAGCGAGCCGAGCGACAGCGAGCTGGTAGCCGTGATCGACCCGCCGGAAAGCCTCCTGCGAGCCGGCCTTGCCGATGGTCGTGCCGAGCGCTGAGATCGCGGCATCCGCCGCCCACCAGGACGCATCGTCAGACAGAGCCTCGAAATCGACGGTCGGTGCGAGCAGCTTGGGATGTGCGGGCAAAGCGCGGCGCGTGGGAGCTACGACCGCATCGATGCGCGGGTCGGCGAGCGCCTGCGCCAGCACATGGCCGCCGACCAGCCCCGTAGCCCCCGCCAGCAGCAGCTTCATCTCGAACAGTCTCCAGCCATGCCCGCTGGTCAGATGTCGCAGATCGGGCTCGGCTGGTCGAGCCGTCAGGCGACCGCGGTCGCTTCCGGCTTCAGCTCCTCGACCGAGGGGATACGGCCCTCGAACCAGTACGCTGCGGCGGCCCGCGACATCGCCGCCCCGTCATGGCCGATGCCGGGCACGGTGATCAGCGTCCAGTTGCAGGGCAGGCCGCGCCTGGCCGCCTCCGCCTTGGCGAAATCGAGCATGAAATGGGCGCGGGCATAGCGCATCGGCCCCTGCGCGAGCGCCTCCGCCTGAGCCGGCAGGTTGGGGTCATCCGTGACGATGTCCCGGTCGCCGGCGAAGATCACCATCGGCCAGGCGAGCCAGCGCTTGAGGTCCGCCTCGCCGAGGCCGAGCTCGCCGAGCCCTTCCGGGAAGCGCCGCTCCAGCGTCGGCAGCGTGTACCAGCCGGAATTGGCGGCGAAAGCGGTCTCGAAGGGTGTCTCGCTTTGCGTCGCCGCCAGGCGGTGGACGAACTGGCCGCCAGCGGAATGGCCGAACAGCCTGACCTTGTCGCGCGTGGTAACGCCGGCCTGGCGCAAAGCCGCCAGCACGCGGGCCGGCACGGCGTAGAGCCAATCGTCCTGCGCGGCAAGCGTGCCGTCCTCGCCGACAACGAGGCCGTTATTGTAGCCCTCTGCCTTGGGGAAGTGCGCGTTGCCGAAGGTCGGCGCGACGATCAGCAGATTGTGCGTCTCGGCCGCGTCCATCCAGAAATCGCGATAGTCGTCGCCGTTGCGCAGCATGCCGTGCTGGACGAAGACGACCTCGTCGCCCGGCTGATGTCGAGCCGGTCTGTAGAAGTTGATCTCCAGCGGCCGCTGCGGATGGCGGGCGTCGACGAAGGGCAGGGTGCTGCGCCCCTGCGGCGGATCGAGAGTAAGCGTCGTGCTCATGCGGCTTTCGCTGTCGTGTGCAGGTGGCAGGCGGCGCTGCGGCCGGGCGCGATCTCCGCGAGGTCCGGGCGGACCTCGCGGCAGACCGCCATGGCGTGCTCGCAGCGCGGATGGAAGGGGCAGCCAGGCGGCGGCGCCAATGGCGAGGGCAATTCGCCCTTGAGCGGCTGGAAGCTGCTCTTGCGCCGCGCCGCAGAGGGGATCGCCTTGATCAGGGCAGCGCTATAGGGGTGCGCCGGCTCGGCGAAGATCGCGGTGGCGCTGCCGATCTCGACGATGCGGCCGAGATACATGATCGCGACTCGGTCGCTGATATGGCGGACGAGGCCGAGATCGTGGCTGACGAAGAGATAGGTCAGCCCGTGCCGCTCGCGCACATCCATGAACAGGTTGATGACCTGCGCCTGGATCGAGACGTCGAGCGCCGAGACCGGCTCGTCGCAGACCAGGAAATCGGGCTTCACCGCCAGCGCCCGGGCGATGCCAATGCGCTGGCGCTGGCCGCCGGAGAACTGGTGCGGGTAGCGCTCGCGATAAGCGAGATCGAGCCCGACCTCGCTGAGCGCCTGGTCGACTGCGCCGTCGATCTCGGCCTTCGGCACGAGCTTGTGGACCGAGAGCGCCTCGCCGACGATGCGGCTCACCCGCATGCGCGGATCGAGCGAGGCGTATGGGTCCTGGAAGATCATCTGCACCTTGAGCAGATAATCGAGCCGGTCCTTGCCCTTCAGCGCCGCGGCCGAGCGCCCCTTGTAGAACACCTGCCCTTCCGTCGGCGGCAGGATGCCGGTCGCGATGCGCGCCAGGGTCGACTTGCCGCAGCCCGACTCGCCGACGAGGCCGAGCACCTCGCCCTTGCGAACGCTGAGATCGACGCCGTCGACCGCCTTCAGTGTCGCAGGCGGCGGATGCTTGCCGATCGCGGTCAGGATACGCTCGGCCATATTGGCCTTGCCGCGGAAATATTTGCGGACACCGCGCAGCTCGAACAGGGTCTCGCTCATGCCGCCACCTGCTCCGGCACGGGGTTGTGGCAGCGCAAGGTGCGGCCGTCATGGGCCTGCGGCTGCGGATCGCTCTCGGCGCAGACCGGCAGCGCCCGCTGGCAGCGCGGCCGGAACGGGCAACCGGAGGGGCGCGAGTCGATGCGCGGCGCCATGCCGTCGATCTGGTGCAGGCGCTCGCCCGGCTCGACCATCGTCGCCGAGGAGTTGAGCAGGCCGAGCGTATAGGGATGCCGCGGCCGGTCGAGCACGATCGCGACTTCGCCGATCTCGACGATGCGGCCGGCATACATCACCGCGACCCGGTCGGCGAGTTCGGCGACGACGGCGAGGTCGTGGGTGATCCAGATGACCGCGGCGCCTGTCTCGCGCGAAAGCTTTTGCACCTCGTAGAGGATCTGCGCCTGAATGGTGACGTCGAGCGCGGTCGTCGGCTCGTCGGCGATGATCAGGTCGGGATCGTTCAGCAGCGCCGTCGCGATCGCGACGCGCTGGCGCATGCCGCCGGAGAATTCGTGTGGGTACTGCTTCAGGCGTGCTTCCGGTGAGGAGATGCCGACACGCGTCAGCGCCTTGGCGGCCTTTGCGAGCGCCTCCTGCCGGCTGCAGGCGCGATGTTCGAGGATTGCCTCGCTCATCTGCTCGCCGATGCTGAGCACCGGGTTCAGCGTCATCAGCGGGTCTTGGAAGATCATCGCGATCCGGTCGCCGCGCAGTTGCCGCAAGCGTTCCGGCGAGGCAGTGCGCAGATCGGCGCCGTCGAACAGGACTTCACCGGCGACAACCTCGCCCGGCGGGTCGATGAGCTGTACCAGAGAGAAGCCGGTCACCGACTTGCCCGAGCCGGATTCGCCGACCAGGCCGAGCACCTCGCCCTTGGCGACGCTGAAATCGACGCCGTCGACCGCCGGCCAGGCGCCATCCTGCGCATGGAACACGGTCTTGAGGCCGCGCACTGAGAGGAGAGGAGTCTCGGTCATGCGCGCACGTTGAAGCTGCGGCGCAGGCGATCGCCGACGAGGTTGAGCGACATGATCAGGAGCACGAGCGCGATGCCTGGGAAGACGGCGATCCAGTATTCGCCGGAGAGCAGGAATTCGAAGCCGTTGGCGATGAGCAGGCCGAGCGAGGGCTGCGTCACCGGCACGCCGACTCCGAGGAAGGAGAGCGTCGCCTCCAGCGTGATCGCCGAGGCGATGCTGATGCTGGCTACGACGAGCACAGAACCGACCGAGTTCGGCAGGAGATGTGCCAGCATGATGTGGCGGGTCGGTAGGCCGAAGTTCACGGCCGCCTCGATATATTCCTTGCGCCGCTCGACCAGCGCCGCCGCCCGCATCAGCCTCGCGTACTGCGCCCATTGCACCAGCACGATGGCAAGGATGACCTTGTCGACGCCGCGTCCGATCGAGGCGAGCAGCACGAGCGCGACCAGGATCGAGGGGAAGCCGAGCATGAAGTCGACGATGCGCATGATGATGGCGTCGACCACGCCGCCGAATTGCGCCGCGGCGAGCCCGGCGAGGATGCCGATCGAGAGCGCGCCGATGGTCGAGGCGAGCCCGACGAGCAGGCTGGTGCGCAGGCCGTAGAGGATGGCGCTCAGCATGTCGCGGCCCTGCGCATCACTGCCGAGCCAAAAGGTGAAGCCGCTCATGCCCTGCTCGCCCGGCGCCAGCCGGTTGTCCATCACGCTGAGCGAGGCGAGGTCATGCGGGTTCTGCGGCGTGATGAATGGAGCCAGCAGAGCGAGCGCCACCATGATCCCCAGCAGGATCGCTGCGCCGCGCGTGGTCGGGCGGTTGCGCAGATGGCGCAGCACCTTTTCGCGCAGGGGCGTGTCGGCCTTGATGGGGCCGGCGAGGCGAGGAGTGTCGAGACTCATGCCTGCTCTCCGGCGAGCTTCACCCGCGGGTCGAGCGCGGCATAGAGCACGTCGACCAGGAAGTTGACGGTGACGAAGAGCAGCGTCGCCAGCAGGACATAGGCAACGACCACCGGGCGATCGAGCTGGTAGACCGAGTCGATCAGGAGCTTGCCCATGCCCGGCCAGGCGAAGACAGTCTCGGTGATGGTCGAGAACGCGACGAGGCTGCCGAACTCGACGCCGACCACGGTGACGACCGGGATCAGGATATTGCGCAGGATGTGTCGGTTGACGATGCGCCTGGGGCGCACGCCCTTGGCGCGGGCGTATTTCACATAGTCCAGGGTCATCGTCTCGGCGGTGCCGGCCGCGACGAGCCGGATGATCAGCGCAAGGTTCGGGATGGCGAGGTTGAGCGCGGGCAGGGCGATGTGCTGCAGCCCGTCGAGCGTCAGCAGGCTGGTCTGGACGCCGAGGAGCGAGACCGTCTCGCCGCGCCCGGCGGTCGGCAGCCAGCCGAGCCAGACGGCGAAGAGCAGGATCAGCATCATGCCCTTCCAGAAGCTCGGCAGTGAGAATCCGAGCACGGTGCTGGCCATGACGATGCGGGCGCTCCGGCTGTCGGGGTTGAGACCCGCCATCAGCCCGAGTGGGATGCCGGCGGCGAGCGCCAGCGTCATCGCCAGCAGCACCAGTTCGAAGGTCGCTGGCAAACGCTGCAGAATCAGCTGCAGCGCGGGGACGCCATGCACGAAGGAGCGGCCGAGATCGCCCTTCAGGGCATTGGCCATGAAGGTCAGGTATTGCTGCCAGACCGGCAGATCGAGCCCGAGGCGGCGGATCAGCGCCTCGCGCTCGGCTGCGCTGGCCGAGGGCGAGACCAGGAGCTCGATCGGGTCGCCAATGCCATAGACGGCAAGGAAGACCACGACCGAGACCGCGAGCAGCACGAGCACGCTCTGGATCAGCCGCTGCAGGACAAAGGCGGTCATCTGGATTGCCCGAACAGTTGCGCCGTCTTTCCGGGGCGCTGCGCAGCAGCGAGCCCGGAATCCATGAACACTGCCATTCTGAGGAAGGCTCCGTCATTGCGAGCGCAGCGAAGCAATCCAGGGAGACGTAGAGCTCGGCCGCCCCTGGATTGCTTCGTCGCTGCGCTCCTCGCAATGACGGGAAGCGCGGTGTTCATGGGTTCCGGGCTCAGGCCTTCAGCCTGCCCCGGAATGACGGTGCGGGTCCCTGTCGCCATCGAGCGCCGCCGGCTTACTTCGCCGGCTTCACCGACATGGCGAGCATGAACTGGTCGGCGCGGCCGGTGACTGCGAGCTCGGCCTTGTGAGCCCAGATGCCGCTTTCGAAATGCAGCGGGATGAACGCGCCGTCGTCAAGGACCAGCTTCATCGCCTGCTGCAGCAGTTCGGCGCGCTTCTTGTCGTCGAGCGTCGAGACTGCAGCGCGGATCACCTTGTCGAATTCGTCGTTCTTGTAGCCGCCATAGTTCGAGCCGCCGAGGGTCTTGGCCTCGTTCGGGGTCGGCGGCCACTGGCGCAGGAAGGAGGCGGCCTCGCCGGTCGCCGAGCCCCAGCCGCCGATCGCGACGCTGAATTCCTTCTTGGCGCGCCGCGGGAAGTAGATCGCGCGCGTCATCGCGTCGACCTCGGTCTTGATGCCGATCTGGGTCAGGTATTGGGCGACGGCCTGGGTGATCTGGCTGTCGTTGATGTAGCGGTCATTGGTCGAGGACAGCGTCAGCTGGAAGCCGTTGGGATAGCCGGCCTCGGCCAGCAACTTCTTCGCCGCGGCCGGGTCATAGGCGAGCTTGGGCGGGTTCGGCAGCGTGCCGAACATGCCGGTCGGCAGGTACTGGTAGGCCGGCTCGGCGGCGCCGTCCATGATGCGCTTGACGATCGCCTCGCGGTCTATGGCGAGCGACATCGCCTTGCGCACGCGCGCATCCTTCAGCGGGTTCTTGCCGTCGGGCGCCTTGACGAAGGGGCTCTCGTCGCGGGCGACATCGAGCTGGAAATAGATCACGCGGGTCGAGGGCGTGATGACCGAGCCGAAGCGCTTGTCGCTCTTGATCCGCCCAAGGTCGCGGGCCGCTGGGTTCTCGATCACGTCGTAGTCGCCGGCGAGCAGGCCCGCGAGGCGCGGGCCGGCATTGGTCACCGGCAGGAATCGCACGCTTGCCCAGGGCTGCTGGCCACCCCAGTGGTCGGGATTGCGCTCGAGCTCGATCGCCGAGCCGCGGACATAGGACTTCAGCTTATATGGCCCGGTGCCGATGGCCATGGTGCCGTCGTTGAAGTTGTTGACCGCCGGCCAGGGTCCGGTAACCCCGCACTTGCTGGCGATGTCGTATTTGATCTCGCCATGCTGGACGATCGAGGCCGAGAGGATCGGCAGGCCCGAGAGCAGGTTCGGCAGCAGCGGCTCGGGCTCTTTGGTCTCGATGATCAGGGTGCCGGCGTCGGGCGTCTCGACCTTGGCGAAATTGCCGGTGATGTCGGCGAAGGAATCGGAGACCTTGGTCTCGTTCTTCAGCGTGCGGCAGAAGGTGAAGACCACGTCCTGCGCGCCGAAGGGCTGGCCGTTGGTGAACTTGACGCCCTGGCGCAGCTTGAACGTCCAGCGGTTCTTGCCGTCATTCTCCCAGGAGGTGGCGAGGCCGGGCTGGAGCGCCTGCTTCTCGTCCTGGCGCACGAGACTGTCGAAGATGTGCTGGGCGAGCGCGTTGTTGGGGGTGAGGTCGTGATAATGCGGGTCGACCGCGGTCGGCTCGGAGGCAAGCGCGATGCGCAGCGTCTGCGCCATGGCAGGAACGCTGAGCACACTCGCGCTGAGCATGCTGGCGCCGAGCAGAAGGGTGATGAATGCGCGCTGACGCATCGGTCGGTCTCCGTTCCCGTAGCTGATGGTTTTGACAGCTTTATTTTCACGCGGTAGCAAACATGAAAATGATCCGACGTCAATCACCGGGAGAGCCATGTCACGCGCCCTGAAGCCGACGACGGATCTCGCCAATCGCATCGCCCGGATCTACCCCTCGCTGAGCGAGGGCCATCGCAAGGCGGCCGACTTCGTGCTGCAGAGCCCGCTCGATTCGGCAACAGTGACGATCGAGGGGCTGGCCGAGAAAAGCGGCACCTCAACCGCGACCGTGACCCGCTTCGTCCGGGCGCTGGGCTACCGCAACTATGGCGATTTCCGTACGGCGCTGTCGACGGCGCTCAAGGTCGCGCTCGCGCCGGTCGAGGGGCTCGCCGACGCACGTGCCACGGCCGGATCGGTCTTCGCCACCATGGCGACGACGCTGAAGGGCGAGGCCGCCAATCTCGACGAGGCGATCGCGACGCTGGAGGAGAAGACGGTCAACCGCGCCATCGGCCTGATGCTGAAGGCGCGCCGGATATTCATCGTCGGCTCCGGCGCCAGCCACTATGTCGGGGCCTTCCTGGAGGATGGGCTGGCGCTCTACCTCGACGCCGAGGTCGTCTTCGCCTCCTCGCGCGGCGGGCCCGAGCGCGCCGTCCGCCACATGCTCTCGGCCGGCCCGCAGGACGTCGTCATCGCTATCTCGCTGCCGCGCTATTCGCGCGCAACGCTGGAGCTCGCGAAGTTCGCCAAGAAGCGCGGCGCCGTCCTGGTCGCGCTCACCGACGGGCCGTCATCGCCGCTGGTGCCGCTGGCCGACATGACCTTCTTTGCCCCGGCCCGCAACAGCTTCCTGCCGAACTCGCCGACCGCCGCCTTCGCCGTGGCCGACGCCCTGATCACCACGCTGGCGCGCGAGCGTCCCGATGCCGTCGAGGCCCTGAAGGGGCTGAGTGAAAGCCTGCTTTGGACTTTCCATTATTAGGCTTCGGTTCACTCGTTGCCCTATCGTACAACCAGGCCGAGCAATAATCCCATGTACGCGGCCGCTATCTGATTTGAAAATGATTCGTGAATACCGGATGTGCCCGTAGAAAAAAGGAGGGGATCGAGAAGCACCGCCTGCCAAATAAAGGGCTCGATCGTTGTGACCTGCCCGATGGAGGTTATCCGAACGGCCGGCGGGCAGCGGATTGCAGCAAGCCGGGAAATCGAGGCAAGAAGAGGCTGTGCCGAATCGTCGGACCATAGTTGCTCGCTGAAGCGAGCATCCGGCGCGCAAAACGGACGATCTGAATGGTCACACGCCTGGAATTCGTGTCGCGGCTGGAGCGGGCGTTTCTCGACCACGGCTACGAGAACCTGACGATGACTGCTCTCGCCAAGGCTGTCGATGTCACGCGGCGGACGCTCTACAATTATTTCAGCAGCAAGGAGGAAGCGTTTAGGTTCCTGATCGAGAACGTCAATACGCAGGCGGTCGAGGTCGGAATGGCGGCCGGGCGGGCCGCTTGGGCTGATGGGCGCGATGTCGTCGATATCCTGGCGACGATTCTCGACACCCGCTACGGCAATACGCGCCGGCGCCTCGCCCGCTCGCCGCATGCCATCGAGATCAACGATCAGGCTTTTCGGCGCTGCCGCGACATCATGATCGCATCGGCGATCGGGTTTCAGTCGGAGCTCGCGCGCTTCATCGCCGAGCTGGAGGCAGGCCGCATCCTGCGGGTCAGGCCGGATGTCGGCCCGGGTACCCTGGCGCAACTGCTCGCCGACGGAGCCCGCGGCACTAATCAGAGCCTGCCGCCGATCGACCCCTCCAAGCTTCATCTGCGCTATCGCGGCATGGTCGGCGCGCTACTTCACGGCACGATCGAAGCCAATCCCTGAGCTGGCGCAGCCGGTGGTCGGTCCATCGGTCGTTGCCAATGCCTTCGAGGCTGATTGCGATTGGCGCGCTGGCGCATTGTGAACGGCTGTTCAAAAGCCACCGGGCTTGCAGGCACTTTCTGACGCCAGGCCAGCTGTATTGCAGTTGGCAATCCGGCAATATCTGCGCGGCGCGCGCGGGGCTGCGCCGCGGGGTCTGGGGGCCGGATGCAGACGCTGGAAGCGGAGATCGAGCGGCTGCTCGTGCATCCGCGGTTCGATCGCGCCGTGCGTCGCCTGGCGGAGGGCTTTCTCGAGGTGCAGGTCGCTGCGCCTCGGCTGGCCTCGCAGTTCGCCACCCAGCAACGCTGGCTGATGTCGCATGCAGCGCTGTCCTATTATTTCCGCGGCCTCGAGGCCGGGCGCCCCGGATTGTCGCGGCGGGAATTCGTCGATGAGGCGATCGCTCACGGGCTGGCGAGCCGAAACACCGCGGCAGCCTTCTTCGCCGAAGCCCTGCAATACGGGCTGACCCAGCCGACGAAAACGCATCCCAATCTGGTCGAGCCGGCGCCTGCGACCCTCTGGGCCTTGGTCGAATGGTACGCCATCCATCTGGGCGCGCTCGATCTGCTCGATGACGGCAGGAGGGTACAGCGCCTCCGGGAGGACGACGCTGTTCTGGTGGGGTTGGAGCCCGCCACCGCCGACGCGCTGCTGTCCTGTGCTGCGATCCGCAGGCCGCCATCGGGCTATGCGGTGTTTGCCTCGGTCGATGACGGCGGCAGCCTGATGGATCGGCTGGTCATCGGGGTCGACAGCGCTATGCCGCGGGATCAGGAGCGGGCACTGACCGACCTGACGTCAGTCTCGGCTTTGGCGCGACCTTTCAATCTGTCCCGAACTCATGCTGGCCGCACGCTGGCTGCAGCGATGGCGACGGGCAGCATCGGCTGGAGCGGGGCACGCGGGCGTTCGCCGATCTGGTTGTCGCGCGAGTTTCGTGACGACTATGCGCGGTTCCAGGCCGTGAAGCTCGCGATCGTCGCGGCAGCCTTTGAAGGCGCCGCGAGGTTTCCTGAGCCGGGATGCGTGGGCGCCGCCTTCGGGGCGACGGGCACCTGCGTAGCCGCGGACAGCCCTGCGTGCTGACCAGGGTGCAGAATGCGAGCGCAGCTGTGCAGGCGATTGGCGCGCGGCTCGACGCCTTGCCGTTCTGCCGATTGCGGCTCGCGCTGTTTGGCGTCCTGACGCTCGCTCTGTTTGCCGACATCGCCGAAGTCGCGCTCGGCAATGCCCTTGGCGCCGTGTTTCAGGCTCCGCCACGCACGATGACGCAGACCGAGCTGTCGCTGTTCCTGGCGGCCATCTTCGCCGGCGGCGCGGTCGGCGCGCCGCTCTTCGGCCTGGCAGGGGATCGCTTCGGCCGTCGCCTCGCTTTGCAGCTGGCGCTTGTCGGGATCGCGCTCGGCTCGTTCGGCGCCGCCGCGAGCCATGATCCGGTCGCGCTGATCGGCTTCCGCTTCCTGTCGGGCCTCGGCATCGGTGCCTGTCCGCCGCTGATCGCCGCCTATATGGCCGACGTCATGCCACCGCACCGGCGCGGAACATTGTCGTGCCTGTGCGCCGGCTTCGCCTTCCTCGGCGCTCCTGCGATCATTTTCTTCCTGCGCGCTGCCTCGCCTACGCTCCTGGGCCTCGAAGGCTGGCGCTGGGCGCTCGGTTCCGGCGCGATCCTCGCCGTGATAGCAGCGGGCTTGCTCGTCTTCATGCCGGAATCGCCACGCTGGCTCGCCGCTGCCGGGCGCCTTGCCGAGGCCGAGCAGGCGCTGCGGCGTTTCGGCAGGCGCGGTACCGGTCCAGCAGGACCTTGGATCGCCGCGCCGAGCGCAGCCGGATCGACCCGTCCGGCGAACGACGCGTCAGCGCCTGGACGGCGCGGGCTGCTCCTGCTCTGCGCGCTCTACGCGCTCGCGCCCTGGGCGACGATCGGCTTTCCGCTGATGAGCGGGGCCGTGATGGTGGCGAAGCAGTTTAGCATCGGCGATTCCGTCGTCGCGGCGGGCCTGATCATGTTCGGGCCGGCGCTCGGCAACCTGCTCCTCGCCCCGGCGATCGACCGGATCGGCCGCAGGGCCAGCCTGATCTGCAGTGGCGGTGCCATGGCGGTGCTGGGGCTGGCATTCGCATTTGCCACCGGCTTCCTGCCGCTCGTCGCCGTCGGGATCGCCTTTGCGCTGGCGAGTGCGATCTATGCCAGCGTTCTCGCGATCTATGCTGCCGAGATCACGCCGACGACCCTGCGTGCCTCAAGCACCTCGATGGCTTGGGGGGTCGGCCGTTTCGTGTCGATCTTCGTGCCCTTGGCCTGCTTCGCGCTCATTCACCATCTCGGCCTCTGGAGCATGTTCGTACTGATCGCCGTCGCCTTGGGTCTGAGTGCGATCCTGATCGCGGTCGCCGGACCACATGGGCGATCACGGCAGGCGGTCGCTTGAGGCAGGCCCGTGGACGCCGATCGCGGTGTCGCCAAGTGAACCACTGTTCGCATTCGGCTCTCAGCGCGTTGATTGGTCACGCAGATCCCGCATTATCGATGTGACCATTTTTGACTCTCGTATTGCGCAATTCTGAGCAATTTGAGAAATCATTGCCGTTCTATGTGCGGCAACGTCCGGGCTGAGCGACGCATCGCGGCTGCCGGGCGCTTCGAGCGAGTTGGCGAGACCAGCCGCCGCGCACGGGGAGCGAACGCAGGCTCAAGGCCTGGGAGTTGATCTGGGTTGGGGGCTGACGTGCGAACAATAGTTAACTTCGTGATGCTGGGCGCTGCCCTGGTCGCTGGCGTGGGTGCTGCTACCGCGCAATCGGCGGCGCCGAAAACCGCCGGCCAGAGCCCGCCGCCTGCCGCATCGGCTGCGCCTGCCGTTCAGCCGGTCTCGACGGAGCCCAGCAGCACGACGGCGAGCTTCGGCGACTGGTTGCTGCGCTGCCAGCGTGTCTCCGACGGAGCCAAGATCATGCGCGTCTGCGAGGTTGCGCAGATCCTGCAAAGCCAGGGGCAGCAGGCCCCGATCGCCCAGGTCGCTCTTGGCCGGGCCAGTGCCGGCGAGCCGCTGCGCGTCACGGCCGTCATGCCGGTCAGCATCTCCTTCCCGAGTGTCGTGCAGATCACCATGGGCGAGAAGGATGCCAAGCCGCTCGATCTCGGCTGGCGGCGCTGCCTGCCGACCGGGTGCTTCGCCGATACGGCGCCGAGCGACGATGTGATCAAGCAGTGGCGCAAGGCGAGCGAGCCCGGCCGGATCGTGTTCAAGGATGCCGCTGGCCGCGACCTGACCTTGCCATTGTCGGCTCGCGGTCTCGATCAGGCCGTCGAGGCCCTCGCTAAGGAACGGCTCTGATCATGAGCCGGCGCCGCGCAACGCGTTCGCAAGCCCTCGCCCGCTCCGGCGAATCGGTGCTGCGATATGTCGTGGCGCCGAGCGAGCGCCGCCCGGTTCTGGCGACCCTGAGGCAGCGCTGCCTCGTCGGCCAGGCGATGGCGCTCGCGCTCTGGAACGCGCCGGCCTTCGCGCAGAACATCATCACGCCTGACGGGCGCACCCAGACCAGTGTCGCGGTCAGCGGCAACACGACGACGATCACCACCCAGACGATCGCCGGCGCAGCCGGCTACAATTCGTTCTCGCGCTTCGAGCAGGGCGCCGGCTCGACGGTCAACATGCACTTGCCGCAGGGCACGGGCGCACTGGTCAACATCGTTCGCGATGGGCCGGTGGTCATCAACGGCATCCTGAACTCGTACCGGAACGGCCAGATCGGCGGTCATGTCTACTTCTCGGACTCCGCCGGTTTCACTGTCGGGCCGAGCGGCGTCGTCAACACCGGGCGCCTCACGGTCAACACGCCGACCCGTGAGTTCCTCGACCAAGTGATCGGGCCGAACGGCGTCGTCAACGAGACGATGGCCGCCAGGCTCAGGGCGAACGACGTGCCGATCTCGCCGGACGGCAGGATCGCGATCGACGGCGCCATCAATGCGCGCCGGGGCGTGTCGCTGAACGGACATTCCGTCAGCGTCGCCGGGCAGATCAAGACCAACGCCGCGCCGGTCGACGTGGCCGAGCGCCGCGAGCGGCACCGCACGGCCTTCTCGCAGAGCGTCAACACCGCCGGGCTGAGGCATGGCGCGGCCATGGTCGCCCGCAAGGGCGGCGGCATCGAGATCGTCGCCGCGGGCAGTGTCGGCATCTCCGGCCGGCTGAGCGCCGACGCGACGGGGCGGCGGGCTGCCGGCAGCGTCAGCGTCCGCTCAGGTAGAGGCACGACGATCGCTCCGACGGCGCGCATCTCGTCTACGGGCACCGCCCCCGCACCGCGCCCGGCCGGAGCCGCCTCTGCAGCGCCGGCGGTCAACACCGCAGACGGCGGCACGGTCTCGATCACCTCGGGGGCTGCGATTGCGATCGCCCGTGGCGCCACGATCGACGTCAGCGCTGCACGCGATGTTGCCGGCAAAGCCGGCTCGGCGATCGTCTTCGCCGACACCAATCTCAATGTCGAAGCCGGTGCCGTGTTCCGCGGCAGCGCCGGCACGAGCGGCGATGGCGGTTTCCTCGAGCTCAGTGCCAGGCGGACGGTCGATCTCGGCGCAATCGACATTGACCTCTCGGCGCGCAACGGCAAGGCCGGCCTGCTCTATATCGACCCGACCGATGTCGTGATCGGGACTGGCGGCAACGCCAATATGGTCTTCAGCGGTACGGATGCCCGGATCACGGCGACCGACAGCATCACTATTCTCGGTGACGGCCTCGTCGACACCAGGAACTTCAATCGCAATGCCAATGGCGGGGTTCTCTCCGCCGCCAATCCATCTCTCGGTAATTCAGGCAATATCGAGATCACGGCGCCGCGGATCACGGTGGCAGGCCAGCTGCTCGCGGGCGTCAGCCCCGGAAGCCTCTATTCCGGCGGCGACGTCACGCTGACGGCGACTGCCGTCGACAGGCGCAATTCCGGCAAGGCGAGCGCCGAGGCGATCATCGAGGTCAGCGGCACGATCACCGGCCGTGACATCAAGCTCCTGGCGGATGCGACCGGCGTCTCCTCCTTCATCAATCTCGGCCCCGGCATCGCCATGTTCGCCGGGCTGACCAATCTGTCCATCTTGACGGGCCTAAACGGTGGTTATGTCGCGAGCGACATCACCGCCCGCGTCTCGGTCAAGGACGGCGCGTCCATCACCGCAACGCGCGACCTGGTCATGAGCGCGACCGGTTCACAGGAGGCGACGCTGCCGTCGGTCTCGGTCACGGCCGTGTCGCCGATGGCGATCTCCGTCACCTATGCCGACCTCAAGGCGCGGGTGACCGCCGAGGTCGAGAGCGGGGCGACTCTGACAGCCGGCCGCAACCTGACCGCCGAAGCGAAGAACGAGGCGACATTGGGCGCGACGGCACTCGCGGTGTCCGCCGGGCAGACCGTTGCGGAGTTCGCGGTGGCGGTCGGCACCACCGACATCGAGACGAAGGCGATCGTGAGTTCGGGGGCGGACGTCACGGTTGGCTCGTTGAGCAACGTCCGGGTTTCGGCGATCAACGAGAATTCGTTTTCGACCTCGGCCACGGCGATGTCGATCAGCGGTGGCATGGTCGGCCTGTCCGTAGCCTATTCCGACACGAGGGCCAGCGCCGAGGCGCGGCTCGGCGCGTCGCTCGGCTCGAGCGGTAGCCGGGCCGGCAATGTCACGGTCGAGGCGCTCTCGGACACCAGCAAGAACGCCACCTCTTCGGCGGTGACGCTCGGCCAGAATCTGGTGATCGAGACGCTCCAGATCGCCAATGCGATGGAGGTGCTCTTCGCCCCGCTGACCTCCCGGCTCGGCTCGCGCGAGATCGGCAAGTTCGGCAGCACGCTGACGCTGGCCAAGAGCGATCTTTCGGCCATTTCCTCGATCGCGGCGGACGCCGGCGGCACGGCCCCGACGGTCTACGCGACGAAGACGGCAGTCGTCAGCGATATCCGCGACTTCGCCTTACGCGCTGCCGCCGACGCCGCGATCAGCTCGAACTCGAAGAATCCGACGGCCGTCAATCCGGAAGCGATGGTCGCGATGTCGGCCGGCGTGGTCTATGGCGACTTCCGCCACACCTCGCGCGCCTCGGTCGGCGCCGGCGCCACCGTCGACTCCAACCGCATCGGCGTTTCCGCAACGACCGCTATCCCGATCGCCAACACTTGGACCAATTGGGCCGGTTTCGGTGAGACGCTGTCCCACCTGAACGGCACGTTCGGCGTCGCCGGCAACATCCTCACGAGCTATGCCAGCGCCACGTCGGAATCGAGCCAGCTCGGCCTCGCCGGCGCCGTCAACTACTACAAGGTCACGAACGACACCGAAGCCTATGTCGGCCCCGGCGCGAGGTTGCGCCAGAATAGCGGTCTCGATTCCTGGACCATCGCGCTCGGCACTGGTGCGCTCCAGAGCTTCGACAAGGCCGTCACCATCGCCGCTAGCACGAAGACGGAAACCATCGACGTCGCCGGCAATTACGGCATCTTCTCCGGAACCGGCACCAGTGGCGGCGCCGGCTCGGCGATCGGCGGTTCCTTCGCCGATCTGCAGCGTGAGAGCCGCACTGTCGCAGCGGTCGGTGCCGGTGCCACGATCACCGCGCTCGAACTTGCGGTGACCGCCAAGACCGAGGACAAGATCTTCGCGATCGCTCCGACATCCGGCAAAGCCGCGGGCACCTTCGCCGCGAACGGCATCGTCGTGCTCACCAGCATCGACAACCACACGCTCGCCTCGATCAGCAACCAGGCGATCGTCGACGTCACCTCGATCGATGTCAAAGCCCGCCAGTTCGTCTCGCTCTTCACGCTGACCGGCGCCATGACCTATGGCAGCGAGAATTCCGTCGGCATCTCGGTGGCGGCTCTCGATACGGCCGCTGTGACGCGCGCCTATGTCGGCGACAACTCCGATGACCTGTCGAACAACCGGCTCGGTGACGGCTATGGGCGAGGGCTGATCACCGCCCGCTCGCTCGATGTCGACGCGGTGACGGACGGGCGCATGCTCGTCGCCTCGGTCGCCGCGGCGATCTCCGATCCCAACGCCTCCAAGCTCAGCTTCTTCAAGGGCATAGCCGCCGGCGGCAAGGCCGACGCCGCCGTGCTGCGCTCTGGCGCCAGCGGCAGCATCAGCCTGACGGCCGCCGGCAGCGCCGCCGTCGCGACGACGACGCTGGGCACTTCGGCCTGGATCGACGGCGCCGCCGTCATCGGCAAGGACAATGGCATCGTCGCCACCGATGTCGCCGCGACGAACGCCACCGTCGCCGATGTCGGCTCCGGCACGGCGGCGGTGAATCTGGCCGGCCGCTCGAGCCCGCTGAGCGGCTCGCTCGCGGGCGCGGTCGCGATCGCCACCTTCGACAACAGCACCGATGCGCGCATCGCCGGCACGACGATCACGCGCGCCGGCGACATTTCGGTGCAGTCGCTCGCCGGCGGCCGCCAGACCGTAGTCGGCGTCAGCATCGCGGCCGGGCAAAGCAATAGCGGCGCCGCGGCGATTTCGGCAGCGGTCGGCATAGTCACCGACAGCGTCACCGCCCAGATCCGCAATTCCGTGATCGGCGGCCTGTCCGGGGCCTCCTCCGGCAACGACGTGCTGGTAAACGCCTATCGCGCGACCGATATCGGCATCGGGGGCGGCGCGGCCTATGCCGGCGTGCAGGCCGGCATAGGCCTTGCGCTCACTTATAGCTCGATCACCGATCCTTCCGGGCGCGACGGGGCGGCCGCGCTCATCACCGATACCTCGTTCTCGGCGGTCGATAAGCTGACGGTGGCGGCACAGACCTCAAGCCGCATCGTCTCGGGCGCCATCGCCGGCGGCGGCGGGCCCGATTCGAACGGTCTCGTCGGCACAATCGTCATCAACGAGGTCAGCCCCACGACGCGAGCCGCCGTCACGGGCAGCACGGGCGCCGCCTCGCGCATCGCGATGGATGGCGATGTGCTCGTCGTCGCCGATGGCGGCAGGGACAGCACCCATGACGCCGCTTTGGCCAGCCGGCTCGCCAATTCCGATCAGGGACCGATCGACTTCACCGGCCGGGCCACGAATGCGAATGCGGCGGCGAACCCCGTCGGCGCCTCGATCATCGCCATTGCGGGTGTGCTGCAGGGCGGCGCCAACAATGCCGGCGTCTCCTTCCTCAGCAACACGATCAGCCAGTCGCATATCGCACTCGTCGAGAACATCGACCTGACGAGCTCGACCACGGTGAGTGTGCGGGCGCAGGACGGCTCGCTGATCACCGGCGTCGCCGTCGGCGCAGGAGTCGCGACCGGCCCGTTCGCCGGCGTCGCCTCGGTCGTGCAGCAGACGATCGACAACGTGATCAGCGCCCGCATCAGCGGCGGCAGCATCACGAGCCGCGATGTCGCGGTGCAGGCGCAGGCCGCCTCCGTGATCCGTGGCAGTGCCGGCTCGCTCGGCATCGGCATCGGCGCAGCAGCCGTCGGCCTCTCGATCGTCGAAAGCAGCATTGCCAACAACGTCGCGGCGGCTGTCGCCGGGGCACAGATTCGCGCCTCGCGCGATGTCGTGCTCGCCGCAGCGTCGACCGCGACGATCGAGACGATCGCCATCGGCATCGCCATGTCGCGCAATGTCGGCCTCGCCGGCTCGGTCGCCAACAACACCGTCGCCACCGATATCGGCGCGACCATCACCGGCGCCGACATCATTGCCGGCAACAATCTCGGCGTCTTCTCGGGCAACACCGACCGGATCACGGTCTCGGCCGGCGCGCTCGGCGCCACGGCCGGGGCGCCCAGTGCTGCCGGCGGCGTCTCCGTCGTCAACAACACGATCGGCGGCGATACGCTCGCCAGTATCGCGAACAGCAGTGTCGACGCTCGCGCCGGCGGCACTGGCTCGCTGAGCTATAATGCCGGCCAGCTCGTCACCGCATTCGACCTGAGCTCGGCCAACGGCCCGAGCGCGGCGCAGCCCTCGCTGGCGATGACGGCGCGCAGCATCCATGGCCTCGGCGTCGTCGCGACCTCGCAACAATCGGTGCTGGCCAATGCGGTGACCGGCGGTGTCGCGGTTTTCCCGATCAGCGGCGCAGTCGCGATTGTGCCGATCCGCAATGTGCTCGGCGGCAGCACGGGCGCGACGAT
Source organism: Allobosea eneae (assembly GCF_042657265.1). Classification (NCBI taxonomy): domain Bacteria; kingdom Pseudomonadati; phylum Pseudomonadota; class Alphaproteobacteria; order Hyphomicrobiales; family Alloboseaceae; genus Allobosea; species Allobosea eneae. Next base: position 70,315 of record NZ_JBHSLW010000023.1, on the reverse strand, counting down.
CGATGCGAGCTTCGTCGACACCCGTCTGACCGGCACAGGCAGCACAGCGGTCGCCGTCGAGGCGGCGAGTCATTCCTATGCCGGGACCTTCATCACCGTTGGTTCGGCCGGCGGCGTCGCCGCCAGCGGCGCCAACACCACCAATGTGATGGAGCGCAGCACCAGGGCGGCGCTGACGAACTCGACGACCGGCACCACTACACCCGGCTATACCGGGGCCGGCATCAGTGCGCTCGACGTCGCCGCCAACGCTTCGCAATCGGCGGCGAGCAATGTGCTGGGCTTCGCCCTTGGTGCCGGCGGCGCCGCGGCGATGGGCATCGTCAACACCTTCGCGGCCTCGACGAGCGCCTCGCTCGACCAAGGCCTGGTCACGGCCGGGCGGGTGGGCATCGCCGCCGACACCCGCAATGGCTTCCATGCCCAGACCGGCACCGCCGTCGGCGGGCTGGGGGTCGGTATCGGCGGCGCCTTCGTCGTCGGCACCAGCCGCAACGAGACGCTGGCGACGGTCGGCGGCGGTTCCGGCCAGACGGTGCTCAACCTCAATGGCGGCCTCGCTGTCGCCGCGACCAGTCGCAATGTCTTCGCGACGGTCGCGACGGGTGGCGCGGTCGCCGGCGTTGCCGGCGTTGCCGGCATGGTCAGCTTCGTCGATGTCGACAACGAGACACGGGCGGGGCTTTACGGCGCGCAGGTCGCGATACGGCCGAGCGCGACGCAGACCATCGGCGGTGTCACCAGCGCCGCCGGTGTCAGTGTCTCCGCCTCCGAGACGACGAGCATCACGCCGAAAACCGCGGCGGGGGCGAACGCCAGCTTCGCCGCCGGCGCAGCCGCCAACATCGTTAACCTCGACAGCCTGGTCCAGGCCGACATCCAGGGCTCGGGCGTGGTCGCTCCGGGCGCAGTTTCGGCGTCCGCCGCCTCCGACCGCACGGTCAGCGCGGAGACGACCACCTTTGGCGTCGGCGGCAGCGTCGGCATCGGCGCCTCGGTCGCGCTGATCTCGGTCGGCAAGAGCACGCCTGAGGGCGTGTCGGGCGAACTGACCTCTGGCGGTAGCGGCACGCTCTCCCGCATCGGCCAGCTCACCGCCGGCAATGCCGATCTCGTCCTGAGCGCGGCCGGGCTCGCCAGCTATCGCAGCTATCGCGGTGCGGCCGGTGCGGCAATGACCGACAGCGCGCTGCGCGACGCCGCTCAGACCGAGTATAATCTCCTGCTGGCCAACGGCACCGTGTCGGGCGGCGCGCTGACCTTGACCACTGCCGGCGTGACCGCGCTGATCAGTGCGGCGGCGACGGGGCTGGGCATCGCCGATCCGAACGAGACCCAGGTGCGCGACTGGGCGGCTACTCGCTACTCGGCGTTCCGCAACGGGGCAGTCGCTTATCTGCTGAGCGATGCGGGCGTCAGCTCCTATCGGGCGCAAGTGCTCCCGACCACCCCCGACGCCACTGACGACCAGGTCCGCAGCGCCGCCAACAGCGCCTATACGCGCCTGCTGGCCAACGGCACCGTCAGCAACGGCGTCCTGTCCCTGTCGACCGCTGGAGTCGCATCCTATCGCGCCGAGGCGGAAGCCAGCCTCGGGCGCGCCGCGACCGAGGCCGAAGTCCGCGACTACGCGGCCCGGCAATACGGCTTCTTCGTCGCCAATCGCAGCCGCATCGCCGCGCCGGAGGCGCAGAGCGCTGCGGCGCTGCTCGAGAGTACCGGTTCAGGCACCAAGGCGGCCGTGAGTGGCGGCAGCATCACCAGCGGCTCCGTCGCCGTCTCCGCGCTGTCGCGGACGACGACCAGCAGCATCGCCAGCGGCCTCGGGGCGGGTGGCGCGGTCGGTGTCGGTGCGGCGACCGCCTATACCGATGTCGGCGACAAGGTTTCGGCGCGCCTCGATCAGATCAGCGTGAGCACCGGCTCGATCGCCGTGACGGCCAGCTCGACCGACGGGACCGGCTCCGCTGCCCGGGTCGAAGCCCGTGCGGGCGCCGGCTCTCTCGCAGCGGCGGCGGGCGCCGCGGTCGCGGACGGTTCGATCGCCAACGAGGTCAAGGCGACGCTCGGCGGCACGCTGACCGTGACTGGCGCGACCACCGTCAATGCCAGCAACGGCCAGACCAGCCGGTCGGACGCCGTCGGCGCCGCCGTCGCGGGCGGCCTGGCGCTCGGCATATCATTCGCGTCGAGCCGTGCCGACAGCACGGTGGAAGCGAAATATGTCGATGGCTCCAGCCTCACCGGAACCGGTCTGACGATCGGGGCGCAGAGCACGGGCGCGGCCCATGCCGCGGCCATTGCCGGCGCTGGCGGCCTGCTCGCGGCCGGGTCGGGCGCGGAGGCGAAGGCAAGCGATACGACGGACGTCACTGCCTTGATTGGTGCTGGCGCCCGGGCGAGTGTCGGAACCGGCACGATCACCGTCTCGGCGACCGCATCGCCCGACGCGAAGGCTGCGGCTTATGGCAGTGCAGTGGCGGGCGGCCTTGCCGTCGGCGCGGCGGTCGCCAGGGCCGATGTCGGCGCGATGGTCAACGCGCAGATCATGGGCAATGCCAGCCTGATCGCCAACCAGTTCATCGCCGGTACCCTCTCCGTCACCGCGACCGGCTCGGTGTTCGGCACGATGGCGGGGGACGCTGCGCGGCTGGCGGACGCCACCTCGGGCTTTGCGCGCGGAGGAACCTCGGCCGCCGCCACGGCGATGGCCGGGTCAGGCGCCTATTACGTCAGCGCCGTCGGCACCGATGCACGGGCCAACAACACCAGCAGCGTGACGGCCAGGGTCGGCAGCTATGTCGGCCTGTCAGCCGGCTCGGCCACCATCAGCGCGACGAACACGACGCTCCAGACCGCCAACGCGACCGGCGTCACCGTCGCCGGAACTGCCGCCGTCGGCACCGTCAATGCGCAAGCCGATGCGGGAACCGCGACGAACCCCGGGAGGACGACGGCCTCGCTCGGCGCTCATTCCATCATGACCGGAAGCAGCACCGGCCGCTTCACCCTGACCGCGACCGGCCAGGACACGCAGATCGTTCGCGCCCAGGCGGGCAGCGGCGGCCTCTATGCCGGCTCCGGCGCCACCGGTTCGACCTCCAATGTCTCGGACGTGACCGTCTCGGTCGGCGACAACGCGGCGATCCAGGCCGGGCTCGTCACGATCGGTGCCAGCCACCTCGCGCAATATGCCTCCCTGGTCGACAGCCTGCAGGCCGCGGCCCTCGGCGCCAGCGCCTCGAAAGCGACGAACAGCGCCAATGTCGACGTGTTGAGAGAGTTGGGCGCAGGCGCCCGGATCACCGCCGCCGGCCCAGGCACGGCCGGCTGCTATCTGACGAGCTGCCTGCAGGCGATCTCGGTGACGAGCCGCAATGCGTACGTTCAGCTCGACCTCGGCGATTCCGTGCGCGCTGCAGCCGGTGGCGGCATCAACGGTGCCGGCGCGACCTCTCGGACCGAGATCGACGGCACCTCCCAAGTGACGCTCGGTGATGGCGTCAACCTCATCGCCGGCCTGAACCCGCTTGCCGCACCCGGTCCGATCCTGGTGCAGGCGTGGACCGAGCTGACAGGCAAGGACACCGCGACGCTGACCACCGGCGGCCTGCTGCAGGGCGCGGGCGTGTCGTCGCATTACCGGGCCGATGTCGACAACACGGTGACGCTCGGCAACAACGTCCTCCTGGACTCCTTTGGCGTCGTCAATCTCGGCACCTATACGATCGCCGATGTCGAGGCGAACGCCTATGTCAGCACCTATGGGCTCGCCAGTGTGGGGGTCGCCAAGGCCGACGTCACCATCCGCACCGACAACCAGGTGCTGATCGGTACGAATTCCCGACTGATCGGCCTCTATGACGTTAACGTGACCGCTGGCCGCGATGGGGCGGGCCTGCGCACGAACACGCTCACCGGCACGGCGACCGCGCTCGGCTATGTCCGCGGCGTCATCGCCGTCCCCGACGCCGACGCCTCGACCAATCTGCAACACCATGCCCGCGTCGAGGTCGGCAGCGGCACGACGATCTCCAGCGCCCAGAACGTCACGCTCGGCGCCTATGACGGTGCGCTCAACGCCGATGCTGATGGTACCGGCCACGGTTATCAGCTCTATTTCATCCCGGTCACCGAGGGCTCGAGCAGCCCCGGCAGGTCGTCATCCTCGACCTTGGTGATGAACGGCACGGCGACGGCAGGCATCTACAACACTCAGCGCATTGAGATCGGTTGCGGCGTCAACGCCTCGGCCCAATGCGGGCCGAACGAGACTCCGACGATCCGTTTGATCAGCGGCGCACCGGTGACGGCCGGCTACACCGAGACCTTCGATCCCGTGGCCTACATCACGGCGCGTTACGATGCCGCGGTCGCGGGCACGCTCATCTCCGGTGTCAGCACTTCCCCCGTCAAGGCGGTGCGGCTCAGCCAGCTCTATGCGGCGGGCGGCAACATCTTCGTCAACGGCAGCACGGTCCAGGGCAGCGGCTCGCTCACGGCGAATGGCGGCCCCTCGATCACCGTGATCAACCGCAGCAACGCTTATCTCGTGCTCGACGGCGGGGCTTATATTCCGGATTCGACCGGCGGCCAGATCGTCGGCTCCAGCGGGTCCCTGACGCGCCGCAGCAATCCGGATGCGACACCGAGCATCATCATCGACAACGCCTATGCCGGCCAGCTCGATGCCAGCGGCCACGGGCCTGCGCTGCTGATCTCGGGCGACATCACCAATCTCGGCGGCTTGGTTTCGCTCAACAATACGTTGGGCTCGTTCGGCTTCTCCGGCCAGCGCATCGACGCGCTGCAGTTCAACGTCACCGTGCCGAATGGCGCGGTCGCGGTCTCCTCGAACGGGCCGAACGGCCTGTACAATGCCGGCGCCGCGCCGGAGTCGGAATGGGGCCACGCCATCACCTATCCGGGCGCTGTACCTGGCGCGCTGCCGCAGACCTACGTCATCAACGACACCATCAACGCCATCGCCAACACGCTCTATTTCGGCAACGGCGCCACCCTGAACTACAATCTTTACCACCGGATCGAGGACGGCGGGAATCCGGGCAACCGCTACAGCACGATCATGTACGGCAACTGTATCGGCTACGGTGCGACCGGCATGAACTGCGTCGGCGGCTATGATTTCGGCAACGGCATCTTCTTCGCGCAGATTCCGGTCGTGCCGAAATACCGAGCGAGCAATGATGTCCAGGCGCAGGGCGGCGGCACCAAGATCTATGGCGCCCAGGTCGCGATCAAGGCGACCACCATCAACATCAACGCCTCGATCGAGGCGGGGCGTGTCACCAACTGGCAGGGCAATATCGGCGGGGTCGTCGGCGACATCCTGCGTAATGGCCGCCAGGGCTGGCTCGATGACGGCACGACAACGGTGAGCTTCGCCGGCCTCTTCGGCGGCGGCTGGGCCGCTGCAGGTGCCGCGCCGGTTTCCTACGACGTCATCAACAATCGGCTGGTCATGGCCGACGTGAATGCGTCGTCGGGCGGCGGCTCGGTTCTGCTCGACGGCCAGATCATCAGCACGAACACGCTGGGCAGGATCAAGATCAATGGCGGCTTCGGCGATGTCAGCCTCAACAACCAGTCCGGGCTCGATCTCGTCGTCAACCGCATCAACACCGGCACCCAGGCCGGCGTGAACGCCGGCATCAGCAAGATCACGATCGTCGACCGGCTCATCACCTCCGGCCCGAACACGACGGTCTACGCCTACACACCGGGCTCGGGCATCGCGAAATACCAGACGCATAATGGCGCGCAGCCGATCCTGAGCGGCCCCGGCGCCTCGGCGCCCGTCCAGTTCATCGCTGGCGACACGACGCGCTACAGTCCCGTCTCCGGCACCCGCTACGAGTGGACGCAGCAATTGTTCGTCCATAAGGACGGGCTCATCGTCAACAATCCCAACGCGCAGGGCGTCTGGCGCTATAATTCTGGAACGTCCACCAACCCTTGGGTCTATGTGCCGGCTCCGGCGACTGGAATCTGGGGCGACGGCAACTCCTCCGGACCCGACTACTGGAACCAGACGAGCACACCGCAGGGCCGCGTCGTCAACAACCCGGGCGGTGCCGGCACTGTCTTCTTCCAGACTTTGCAGGGCGGCGTGATCGAGCTCATCAACGCCATGCAGCACTATGAGAACTGCAATGGCGGCAATCCTAGCTTCTGCAGTCGCGACTTCCGGCAGGAGCCCGGCAGTACCGCCAATACCTGGTGGAATTACAACTACGTCAAGGACGCTTGGCTGCAGATCACGGCCTCGGTCAAGGCCGACAATCCGTTCGAGGTCAGCTTCGCCGGCAATGCGGCGGGCCGCGTCAACATCGCCTCCAACAGCTCGGTCATCCAGCAGGGCAATATCGTCAATCCGAGCGGCACGACGACGATCATCGCCTCTGGCGGCAGCTTCACTCAGGTGAACAACGCCATGATCCTCAGCAACCACCTGACGCTGAATACGCGCGACTCGGTCGGCACGGCCTCGGTCGCCGTCAAGGCGACGCTGACCTCTGCTGCGCAGCTCGATATCGTCACCGGCAGCGGCGGCATCAATCTCGACATCACCGGCAGCGCGCGCGTGGTCGCGCTGCGCGCCGACCAGACCCCAGGCGTCTATGGTGACGTCAAGCTGCAGGCCACCGGCAGCCTCGAGACCGTCGTCACCGGCGCGCCGAACGTCGTCGGACGCAACATCACGCTGGTGAGCGAGGAAGGCAGCGTCGGCTCGACCACGAACCTGATGCAGATGCGCGCGGTCGCGACCCAGCTGCCGAATGGCAGCTATGTCGACGGCGTCGCCACCGTGACGGCGCGTGGCGACATCGGCATCGCACAGATCGCCGATGACCTGCGCGTCGGCCAGATCGCGAGCCAGGCCGGCAATGTCCGCATCGACGTCAATGCCGGCCGGCTCGTCTCGGCCTCCGGGCAGACGGCCGCGCAGGCGCTGAGTGCCGAGCAGCTCTCGCAGGTCTCGCGCTCGCTGAAGCTCACCGCGGCCGATGGTGCTGCTGCGGCGGCGCAGGCCAGCGTCGCAGCTTTCGAGAAGCAGGTGACGCAGACCTATTCCCAATATGCCACGCTGCTTCGCAATGGCGGCTTCGTGCTCGAAGACACCAACGGGGATGGCGTCAACGAGCGTATGTTCAAGCTGAACGACAACGCCATCGCGCTCTACCAGGCCTTTGCCGATGCGGAGCTCGGAGCCGGCGCGAACGTCGACTCCTACGCCGCGCAGCGCCTTGCCGCCTATGGCGATGTCTTCGCCAAGGTCTATGGCAGCGGCTGGGCTGACCAGGCCCGCTTCAAGCCGGCGACGCTGGAGAGCAATTACAACTTCAGCTTCAGCGGCGCCGATGTCACGCCGGGCCTTGCGACCCAGATTACGGGCGATGCGGTCTGGACCGAGCGGCAGCTCGTCTCGGCGATCAACAAGTCGGCGCTCGAGCCGGCCTCAGGCGTCGTCGGCAACGGCACAGCGCTGGTCATCGGCCGTGATGTCACGCTGAATACGGCCGGCAGCATCGGTTCGCTAGCACCCGACGTTCAAGTCGCGCTGTCCGACATCCGCAATGGCACGATCTCGAACACGCAGCTCGCCGCGCTCGCAGTCGCGACCACGGCCGGAACGGTCAAGATCTTCGGGCAGAAGCAGGACGGCAGTCTGGTCGAGGTCACCGATCTGAACACTGTGCCCAACGGTGTCACGCTCACCCGCGTCGACGTCAAGCAGACCGCGCCGCTCTTCATCAATGCGAGCGGCGCCTTCTCAGGCTCGGCACAGGGCGACGTTTACGTTCAGTCGACCGGGACGCCGCAAGCGGCCGGCGGCACGCTGACGATCGGCCGGATCACGGCGACCGGCACGATCAATCTGCAGGCGCCGCAGGCGATCGCCGTGGCGACGCAGGCCGATGGGACCACGCCGCGCAATCCGGTCCAGATCCAGACCAATGGTGATCTCGTCCTGGTCGCGGGCGGCGGTGGCATCGGTTCGGCGGCGACGCCGCTGACCTACCAGATCGGCGGCAAGCTGGTCTCGGCCTCCGCGGCTGCGGGCGACGTCAATCTCGTCGTCAAGGGTGGTGACGGGCAGATCGGCCGGATCTTCGCCTCCGGCACCGCTTCGCTGACGGCGACCGATGGTGGCATTCACGGATATCTGCCCGGTGTCGCGATCTCCGCAAACTCGATCAGGCTGAATGCGACTGGCAATGTCGGCTCGGCCACGGCTGCGCTCGGCCTGCGGGTCGGCCCAAGCGGAGACGTTTCGGGGATGGTCGGCGGCTCGGCCTGGCTCTCCGGGCCGGCGCTGGCTGGTCAGACGCCGACGGCTCTCCGCATCGGCGAGCTGGCCGCTCGCAACGGGCTCGGTGTGCTCGCCGACGGGCAGATCGACGTCCTCTCCCGCGCAACTTCCAGCGCCGGCGCCGTTTCCCTGACGGGCGCCAGGATCGTCATGGCGACCGATGCCGCTGTTAGCGCCGCCGGGCGCGTCGCTCTCGCCTCCAGCAGCGATATCGTACTCGGACGTGTCGCCAGCGCGATCGCGGCGCCCGCGGGAAGCGCTTCGATCGCGGTGACCGCAACAGGGGCGATCACCGGCAACGGCGATGGCGGCATCCTGCTCGATGTCCGCCAGGCGGGCGGCGCGGTCTCGCTCTATGCAGGCGACGGCATCGGCACGCAAAGCATGGCGCTGAGCTTCGCTGCGCCGACAGTCTCTGCGCGCAGCCTTCGTGGTGGTGTCCGCCTTGCCGCGACCGGAGCGACCCGCGCCACGACGCTCCAGGCGGATACGGGCGCTCTGGCGATTAGCGCCGATGGTGACCTGGCTCTCGACATGGTGAGCAGCGGCGCCGGCGCGACTCTTTCGACCAGCAATGGCCGCCTGACCCTCGGGACGTTGACGGCCGGCAGCGGCAGTACGCTCTCGGCGACCGGCGCTATTGCGATCACCGCCGCTTCAACGAGCGCCGGTGATCTCTCCATCACCTCCACCGGTGCCGGGGTCACCGCAGCCAGCATCGCGGCGGCTCGGGATGCGACGCTCGCGGCTGCAAGCTTCGTCTCGATCGCCAATCACCTGACCGCGGGCGGCGTGGCCACCGTCGCAGCCAATGGCGGGGCGGTCGACATCGTCGCGCTGACGGCGGTTACGGACGCGGTCCTGACGGCCTCGGGCGCGGTCACGCTCGGCTCGGCTATGACGATGGCGGGAGATATCGTGATCGCGTCGACAGGCGCGAGCATCGCGGCAGCGAGCATCGGCGCGGCTCGGGATGCGACGCTTACAGCTGCAAGCTTCGTCTCGATCAGCAATCACCTGACGACGGGCAGCGTGGCCACCGTCGCAGCCGATGGCGGGACGCTCGACATCGTCGCGCTGACGGCGGGTACGGACGCGGTCCTGACGGCGTCAGGCGCGATCACGCTCGGCGCGGCTAGGACGATGGCGGGAGATATGTCGGCCGCCTCGACCGGTGCCGGGGTCACCGCAGCCAGCATCGCGGCGGCGCGAGATACGACGCTCACCGCCGGAACCTCGATCGCGGTTACGACTAGCCTGACGACCGGCGGCGCGGCCACCGTCGCAGCCAATGGCGGGACGCTCGACATCATCGCCCTGACGGCGGGGACGGACGCGAGCCTGACGGCGTCGGGCGCGATCACGCTCGGCTCGGCTAGGACGACATCGGGCGATCTCTCGATAACCTCCACAATCGCCGGCATCATGGCAGGGGGCATCGATACGGCTCGGGATGCGACGCTCACAGCTGCAAGCTTCGTCTCGATCGCCAATCACCTGATCGCGGGCGGCGTGGCCACCGTCGCAGCCAATGGCGGGGCGGTTGACATCGTCGCGCTGACGGCGGGTACGGACGCGGTCCTGACGGCGTCAGGCGCGATCACGCTCGGCGCGGCTAGGACGATGGCGGGAGATATGTCGGCCGCCTCGACCGGTGCCGGGGTCACCGCAGCCAGCATCGCGGCGGCGCGAGATACGACGCTCACCGCCGGAACCTCGATCGCGGTTACGACTAGCCTGACGACCGGCGGCGCGGCCACCGTCGCAGCCAATGGCGGGACGCTCGACATCATCGCCCTGACGGCGGGGACGGACGCGAGCCTGACGGCGTCGGGCGCGGTCACGCTCGGCTCGGCTAGGACGACATCGGGCGATATCTCGATAACCTCCGCAACCGCCGGCATCATGGCAGGGGGCATCGCGGCGGCGCGAGATGCGACGCTCACGGCTGCAAGCTTGGTCTCGATCACCAATCACCTGACGACGGGCAGCGTGGCCACCGTCGCAGCCGATGGCGGGACGGTCGACATCGTCGCGCTGACGGCGGGGACGGACGCAGTCCTGACGGCGTCGGGCGCGATCACGCTCGGCTCGGCTACGACGATGGCGGGAGATATCGCGATCGCCTCGACAGGCGCGAGCATCGCGGCAGCGAGCATCGGTGCGGCTCGGGATGCGACGCTCACAGCTGCAAGCTTCGTCTCGATCGCCAATCACCTGACCGCGAGCGGCGCGGCCACCGTCGCAGCCAATGGCGGGGCGGTCGACATCATCGCCCTGAATGCCGGCGCGACTTCAACCGTGACCGCTTCGGGTGCTGTGACACTGGTTTCAGCCATGACCATAGCAGGCGATCTCTGGATCACCTCGACTGGCGCCGGCATCACCGCTGCGAGCATGGATACGGCCCAGGACGCGACGCTGACCGCGGGGACTTTCATCTCGGTCACGACCAGCCTGACGACCGGCGGGGCGGCTACCATCGCTGCCAATGGCGGGACGCTCGACATCGTTGCGCTGACGGCGAGCGCAGGCGCGACCCTGACGGCGTCGGACGCGGTCACGCTCGGCTCGGCCAGGGCGACCGCAGGAGGCATCTCGGTCACCTCTACGAACGCTGGCATCACCGCTGCGCGCATCGAAGCGGCGCGGGACGCGACTCTTGGTGCGGCGGCCTCGATCAGCATCGCCAACAGCCTGATGTCGGGCGGCGCGGTCAACGTCACCGCTCGCGGCGGGGTACTGGCGATCGACAGCCTGCTCGCGGGCGCAAACGCGTCGCTGAAGGCCGTCGGGGCGGTCACGCTCGGTAGTGCCAGGACGACCGATGGGGACCTCTCCATCAGCTCGACCGGCGCCGGCATCACTGCTGCCGACGTCAAGGCTGAGGACGATGCGATCCTCTCAGCAGCGACCGGCATCGTCGTCACGAACGGTGTGATCGCGGGCGGTGGTGCTAGGCTCGACGTCAGTGACGGAGCACTTGAGCTCAGGAGCCTGAACGCTGGCGCGACGTCGGCGCTGATGGCATCAGGGGCGATCACACTAGGCAGTGCCGCGACGAGCGCGGGCGATCTCGCGATCGCCTCGGCCAATGCAAGCATCACCGCTGCCGGCATCGACGCGGCTGCCGCTGCGACGCTGACCGCGGGCACGTCGATCGCGATCACGACGAGTCTGACCACGGGCGGTGCGGCTACCGTCGCCGCCAATGGCGGAGCGCTCGACATCGTCGCCCTGACGGCCGGTGCAAGTTCAAGCCTGGTGGCGTCGGGGGCGGTGGCGCTCGGCGAGGCCACGGCGACAGCGGGGAAGCTCTCTGTCACCTCGTCAAATGCTGGCGTTACCGCTGCGAGCATCGATGCCGCCCAGGACGTGACGCTGACCGCGGAGACGTCGATCGCGGTGAGCGGTCACCTGACCGCGGGCGGTGTGGTTACTGCCGCCGCCAATGGCGGAACGCTCGACATCGTTAGCCTGACCGCAGGTGCAGGCTCGACGGTGGTGGCTTCGGGCGCGGTAAGGCTCGGCTCGGCGACGAGCGCGGCTGACCTGTCGGTGATCTCGACGGGCGCTGGTGTCGCGGCCGCGACCATTGCCGCGGCAGGCGATGTAACCCTTGCTGCGCGGACCGCCATCGCCGTCTCGGCCGGGATGACGAGCGGAGGAGCTGCTCATCTCGACGTCAGCGATGGAACGCTCGATGTCGCCAATCTGGTTGCGGGGCGCAGTTCGGTGCTGACGGCACGGGGCGCGGTCAAGCTCGGTAGCGCGACGACCAGCGCGGGCGATCTTGCCATCGCCTCGACCGATGCCGGCATCGCGGCCTCGAGCATTGTCGCAGCTGGCGACGTAACGCTCGGCGCAAGGAGCGTCATCGCTGTCGCGAGTGGGCTGTTCAGCGGCGGGGCAGCCCATCTCGATGCCGGCAGCGGGTCGCTCAATGTCGCGAGCATGCTCGCCGGCGGCAGCTCGACACTGACCGCCTCGGGTGCGGTGACGCTCGGCTCGGTCACGACGACGGCGAGTGATCTCTCGGTCACGTCGACGAATGCCGGCATCACGGCGACGAGCATCGATGTGGCGCGGGATGCAACGCTCAGGGCGGGAGCTTTCGTCTCCGTCGCCACTGGCTTGCGGGCCGGTCGCGGGGCGACAGTCAATGCCAATAGTGGGCCGCTCGACATCGTCGCCCTGACGGCCGGTGCGAGCTCGACCCTGACCGCCTCGGGTGCGGTGACGCTCGGCTCGGTCACGACGACGGCGAGTGATCTCTCGGTCACCTCGACGAATGCCGGCATCACGGCGGCCAGCATCGATGTGGCGCGGGATGCAACGCTCAGGGCGGGAGCTTTCGTCTCCGTCGCCACTGGCTTGCGGGCCGGTCGCGGGGTGATAGTCGATGTCAATAGTGGGCCGCTCGACATCGTCGCCCTGACGGCCGGCGGCAGCTCGGCCCTGACCGCCTCGGGTGCGGTGACGCTCGGCTCGGTCACGACGACGGCGAGTGATCTCTCGGTCACCTCGGCGAATGCCGGCATCACGGCGACGAGCATCGATGCGGCTGGGGATACGACGTTGACGGCTGGACGCTCCATCGCGGTCGCCGATCACCTGACCACGGGCGGTGCGGCTACTGTCGCCGCAGATCGTGGGAGGCTCGACATCATCGCTCTGACGGCAGGTGCCGGCTCGACCCTAAAGGCTTCGGACGCGGTGACGCTCGGCTCGGTCACGACGACGGGGGGTGATCTCTCGGTCATCTCGACGAACGCCGGCATTGCCGCCGCGAGCATCACGGTGGCGGGTGATGCGACCCTCGCCGCGAGGACCGCCATCGCCGTCACAAATCAGCTGATCAGCAGCGGAGCGGCGCGCCTCGACATCAGCGATGGGACGCTTGATCTTGCCAATCTGGTTGCGGGGCGCAGCTCGACCTTGACGGCTTCGGGAAGGGTCGCGCTTGGTCGCGCAGCGACCGATGCGGGCGACCTGATCGTCACCTCGACGAACGCCGGCGTTGCTGCCGCGAGCATCACGGTGGCGGGTAATGCGACCTTCGCCGCGAGGACCGCCATCGCCGTCTCAAATCAGCTGATCAGCAGCGGAGCGGCGCGTCTCGACATCAGCGATGGGACGCTTGATCTTGCCAATCTGGTTGCGGGGCGCAGCTCGACCTTGACGGCTTCGGGGAAGGTCGCGCTTGGTCGCGCAGCGACCGATGCGGGCGACCTGATCGTCACCTCGACAGGCGCGGGCATCGTGACGACGAGTATCCGCGCCGAAGCGGGCCTGACGCTTCGGACACAGGCCGACTTGTCGGCTCAGCTGCTCGCTGCCGGCGGAACGGTCCGCCTTGCCGCGGGGGGCTCGGCGACCGTCGGCACCGTCTCCGGGGGGCAAGATCTCGCCGTTTCTGCAGAAGGACCCATCGTCGTCGGTCGCGTATCGGCTCGGTCGGGCGAGGTTTCGATCAATTCCCTGGGTGGATCGATCAGCGTCGGCGCGGTCGACTCTGCCGGGGCCATTACGGGCGCGACGGCGGGTGACATCGCCTTTGGCCTGGTGCGCAGCGCGACGGACGTCCTGCTCGCGTCGTCTGCAGGGCTGATCCAGGTCGAAACGCTCATCAGCGGTCGCGATGTCGGCCTGCAGGCTCGCTCCATCGCGTTCGATCGCGTCGATGCCGGCCGCTCGGCGGCGCTTTCGGCCAACGAGAACATCGTCGGTGCCCGCCTCGTCGCGACCGATGCGCTGGTGCTGCAAGCTGGGCGCAGTGGCGTCGGCTCGATCACGCTCGGAACCGGGGCGGCTCGCGGCAGCACTTTCCGAGCCCCTGACGACATTAGACTCGGGCGCTTCGGCGCCGGCGATAGCATCGTCATCCGCGGCACGCGGATCGCCGCCGACATCGTCCAGCTTCCTGGCGGAGCGGAGCTTCCGCTCAGGCTCGACCTCGCCGGCCTGCGCGAACGTAGCGCACAGGGCGTCGACCTGCGCGTCGATGCAGGGCGGTTCCAAGCCGGCCGCTTCGAGGTGGTCGATGGCCTGCTCTCGACGACATCGAGCGACTTCGGTATCGCTGCGGCCTTCGTTCCTGGCGCGTTGCAGGTGACGAGCCCGTCCATGGCCATCCTCGCCAATAATCGTGGCCCCGCGCCGGTGACCGGATACGACGCGCAGCTCTATCAGCGCGACCGGGTCTTTTCGCTCGCGGTGAACGGCAAGCGGCTGACGACCAGCGCCTTCATCATCGGTTTCGATTCCGATGTCGTCGATGCGCCGAGCAGCATCTCCCTCGGCCGCGACCTCGCCAGGCTGGGCGTCGTGACGCCGTCGGGCCCCTCTTTCGGCGAGATCGCGCGTGGCTTCGTCCTGGGAGCCGACGGCCGCTGGCGCAGCACCACCAACGATGCGGAGACGACCGCAAGCACAGGCGAGCGGTCGAAACCGCTCGTCAATCTCGCTGGTTTCGAGGGACAGCCTTGAACCACTGGAGGCGTGTTGTTCTTGGGTGTGTTCTGAGTCTTGGCGCCGGCTGCATCGCCGGGCCGGGGGCGGCGCAGGTCTTGCCGCAGACCCTCGAGAACGAAGCCGCGCGCCAGCAGCGCGAGATCGAGCGTCAGACCGCGCCGCAGCGTCAGCGCGGTCCGGCCGTGGTGGCGCCCGCGCCGGGCCCAAAGCTTGAATTCCCCGCCGGCGGGACGACGGTGGTGCTCACCCGCATCGAGTTCGGCGATTCCAAGTTTCTGAGCCCCGCCGAGCTCGACGCCATTCGGGCGCGCTATCTCGGCCGGCGCGTCGATCTCGCGGAGATCGGCAGGCTGGTCCAATCGGTCAACGACCTCTATGCCGAGAAGGGGCAGATCACCGCGAGCGCCGTGCTGCCGCCGCAGAAGCTCGATGGCGGCGTGCTCAAGGTCCGGCTCGTTGAGGGGCGTGTCGGCAAGGTCAGCCTCAGCGGCGCTGTCCAGACCTGGCCCTGGTATATCCGCTCGCAGGTGCCGATCAGCGAAGGCGAGGTCGTCGATGTTCCGGCGCTTAACCGCGAAGTCTCGATCTTCAACCGGCTCAACGAAACGCAGATCCGCGCCCAGCTCGCCGTCGGCGCGAGTTTCGGGCTGACGGACATCGAGCTCGCCTTGACCGAGCCGGCGCGGAACGTCGTCCAGCTCTCCTACGACAATCAGGGTGTGCTCTCGACCGGGCGCTATCAGGGCACCTTGTTCCTGCGTCATCACAACCTGCTCGGCATCGACGACAGGGTGATCCTCTACGGCTCGCGCGCCCGTGGCAGCATCCTCGGCAGCGGCAGCTATACGCTGCCGGTGACGCCCTGGGGCACGCGCCTCGGCGTGAGCTTTACGCGCTCCGCCTATCGGATCGTCACCGGGCCGACCCGCGAGTTGCGGCCCGATGGCATCTCGGAGAGCGGCTCGCTGACGCTGTCCCAGCCGATCTTCGCGACTGACATCGTTCTGCTTCAGGCGACGGGGGCGATTGGCCGCGGCCGCAGCCGCAGCAAGCTCGTCGAGGTCAACACGGTCGACAGCAACTATATCCGTACCATGGCGGGTGCCTCGCTGAGCCTGACGCTACCGAGCCTCAACCATTCCACCAGCGTGAACTGGACGCAGATCGCGCATGAGGACACGCTGGCTGGCGCCAAGCGCAACTATACGATCTGGACCGGCAACAGCGCCTCGCTCTGGCGGATCAGCGACGATCTCTACGGCTCGATGGTAGGGGCCGGGCAGTATACGGCCGAGTCGCAATTGCCCGGTGACCAGATCTTCCAGATCGGCGGGCCGACGACCGTCCGCGGCTATCCGATCGGCAGCGCCTTCGGCAATTCGGGTTTTTACGGCCAGGCGGAGCTGCACTATTCTCTGCCCGATCCGTTGCGGTCGTTGGAAACGTTCGTGTTCCTGGATCACGGCCAGACCTATCTGAATGCGTCGAGGGTGACGCGCGCGACATCCGTCGGCGCCGGCCTGGTCTGGCGCCCTGTCGACTGGGCGTCGCTCGAAGGCGGTCTCGGGCGGCCGCTGCAGCGCGTCTCGGCGCTTCAGCGCGATGTCGAGCTTTATTTCCGGCTTACGCTGCGCAAGAGCATCTGAGCCTGTTCGTGAGGACCTGACCATGGCGCCGCTGCCGCTCTTCTATTCAAGCATCACCGTGCTCGACCGCAACCAGCATCGCGAGGCGCGGATCTCGTCCGCTGACAAGCCTTATGGCTTTGCGGCTGGCGCGCATGTCTTGCCGGCGCTGATGCCGGAATTCGCGATCGGCTGCCGGGACATGCCGATTCTCTTCCTGGAGGAAAGCGGCGTAGTTTCGCCGCTGTTCATGGTCGGGATGCGCCCTGGCGAGAGCCGCTTTGTCGACCCGGACGGGCGCTGGCGCGGCCAACATCCGCCGGCCTATTTGCGGCGCTATCCTTTCGTCGGCGGCGAGGTCTCGGCCGAGCAGCAGGTCATCTGCGTTGACGGTGGCTTTGCCGGTCTGCAGAACGAGCAGGGCGAGCGCCTCTTCAGCGAGGAGGGGGAGCCGACCGAGGCCCTGCAGCGGATCATCGCCTTCGTCGGCGAATATTCCGACGCGGCCAAGGCAACGGCGGCTTTCACCGCCGAGCTGAAGGCTCTCGATCTGTTCCAGACAATCAACATCGAGATTCGGTCACCCGATCGCGCGACCTCGAATTTCTCCGGCTTCGCGGCGGTGAGCGAAGAGCGGCTCAACGCGCTGCCGGACGAGACCTGGCTAGATCTGCGGCGCAAGGGCTATCTGGCGCCCATCCACGCCCATTTGATCAGCCTGATGAACTTCGCTTTGCTCGGCGAGCGCCCGCAATAGGGTTGGCGCCGCGCGTCGCGTCGAAGATTCAAGCCGACGCGGCCCGTGCGGCATCGATTTCTCCGATACCATTCACGAAGAGCCCGATCGTTTCGCGGGCTATGTGATCGACCGAGAGCGGCCCGGCCGGATCATGCCAGCGCGCGATCCAGCTCAGCGCGCCCGCCGCGGCGAAGGCGAGCAGTTTTGGATCGCAGGTGCGGATCGAGCCGTCGGCGATGCCGGCTTCGATCAAACCACGGAAGCGCTTGTCGATCTTGCCCTTGAGGGCGCGCAGGTCCTTGCGCGTCTCGGCGGGGAGAGGGTCTTCGCCGACGAGGATCAGGCAGCGGCCGAAATCCTCGGTGACGATGTGGGCGTATTCGGTCCAGAGCACGATCAGCCGCTCGAGGCCGCTGCCGCCGCTGCGCCGGGCTTCAGCCGAGGCGGCGGCGGCGTCGAGCCGTTCCAGTCCGATCCGCACGCATTCGAACAGGATCTCGTCCTTGCTGCGGACATAGTGGTAGATCGTCGGCTTGGTGACGTTCAGCCGCTCGGCGACATCGTCGAGCGAGGTGCGGTGGAAGCCCTGCTCGGCGAAGGCCTGCGCCGCGACGCGCAGCACGGCCTCGCGCTTGAGGGCCCGCTCGCGCTCGCGCTGCGCCGGCGTCTTCCAGAGGGCTGTCGCCATATCCGGCTCAGGCCCGTTCGATCGCGAGCGCGATGCCCTGGCCGCCGCCGATGCACATTGTCACCAGCCCGTAGCGTCCGCCGGTGCGCTTGAGCTCATAGGCCGCCTTCAGCGTGATGATCGCGCCGGTCGCGCCGACGGGATGGCCGAGCGCGATCGCGCCGCCATTGGGATTGACCTTGGCCGGATCAAAGCCGAGTTCCTTGGCGACGGCGCAGGCCTGGGCCGCGAAGGCCTCGTTCGACTCGATCACGTCGAAATCCCCGAGTGCGAGCCCCGTACGATTCAGAAGCGCCTGCACCGCCGGCACCGGGCCGATGCCCATCACGCCGGGTTCGACGCCGGCATGGGCATAGCCGACGATACGCGCCAGGATCGGCTTGCCCTCGCGGCCGGCGCGCCCCTCTTCCATCAGCACCATCGCGGCGGCGCCGTCATTGATGCCCGAGGCGTTGCCGGGCGTGACCGTGCCGTCCTTCTTGAAGGTCGGGCGCAGCCCCTTCAGCGTCTCCGCCGTCGTGCCGGGCTTGGCATGCTCGTCGGTGTCGAAGCTGATCATGTCGCGGCCCTTGCGAACCTCGACCGGCAGAATCTGCTCCTTGAAGCGGCCGGCATTGATCGCCTCGCCGGCGCGGCGCTGGCTCTCGGCGGCGAAGGCGTCCTGCGCCTCGCGGTCGATGCCGTAGCGCTCGGCGACGTTCTCGGCGGTGATGCCCATGATGCCATTGCCGAACGGGTCGGTCAGGATGCCGGTCAGGTGGTCGGAGGCGACGGTGTCGCCCATGCGCTGGCCGAAGCGGGCGGTCGACAAGAGGTGCGGCGCGCGGCTCATCGTCTCCGCTCCGCCGGCGACGGCGGTGTCGCAATCCCCGAGCATGATCGCCTGCGCGGCGGAGACGATCGCCTGCACGCCGGAGCCGCAGAGCCGGTTCAGCGTCAAGGCCGGCACCTCGACCGGGATGCCGGCATCGATCGCCGCGATGCGGGCGAGATAGGCATCCTTGGATTCGGTCAGGATCACGTTGCCGAACACGACATGGCCCACCTCTGAGGCCGGCAGGTCGGCGCGGCGCAGCGCCTCGCCGACGCAAGCAGCGCCGAGCGCGGTCGGGGCATGGCCGGAGAGCGCCCCGCCGAAGGTTCCGATCGCGGTGCGCACACCCGCGGTGATGACGACATGTCGGCTCATGGTGGTTCTCCTCAAACGGGTTCGGCCTGCCGCTCAGGCTTGTACAGGGCCTCGATCTCGGCGGCGTATTTCTTCGCGATGCTCGCTCGCCGGACCTTCATCGTCGCGGTGACCTCGTCATCGTCATGATCGAGTTCCTTGACGAGCAGGTGGAAGCGCTTGAGCTGCGCCACCGGCGCGAGCTGGCTGTTCGCCCGCTCGATCTCGGCGGCGACGAGTTCGCGCACGCGCTCATGCTCGGCGAGGCTGCGGAAATGGGTGAAGGCGATACGGTTCTCCTCGGCCCATTTGCCGACGGTCTCGCCGTCGATCTGGATCAGGGCGGAGGGATAGCGGCGCCCGTCGGCCACGACGATGCACTCCTTGATGAAGGCGCTGCCCTTGACCGTGTTCTCGATCTCGGATGGGCTGAGGTTCTTGCCGCCGGCGGTGATCATGATGTCTTTCAGCCGGTCGACGATCCGGACCTGGCCGGCCTCGATCACGGCGACGTCGCCGGTGTGCAGCCAGCCCTCGCGCAGCACGCCTTGCGTCGCCTCGGGATTGCGGAAATAGCCCTCGAAGACGATGTCGCCGCGCACCAGCAATTCGCCTTGGTCGCCGAGACGAACCTCTGCGCCCGCGACCGCCTCGCCGACTGAAGCAGGCAGCAGATGGTCGAGGCGCTGTCCGGTCGCCATGCCGGAGGTCTCGGTCAGCCCATAGACCTCGACCAGCGGCACGCCGAGCGTGCGGAAGAACTGGACGATGCGCGGCGGGATCGGCGCCGCCCCGGTCAACGCGATCTTCGCCTTGCGCAGGCCGATGAAGTTCTGCAGCGCCCGGAAGATGACGAGTTGAAAGAAGGTTGCGAGCGCTTTCTCGCGCAGGCTGCGTGCGGAGTTCGGCTTGGTGGCGAAGGGCTCGCAGGCGGCAAGGCCGGCCTCGAACAGGCGCCGGCGCCAGCCGCCGGCCTCCATCAGCTTGATGTGGATCGCCGCGTGCAGCTTCTCCCAGATGCGGGGCACGCCGAGGAAGAGCGTCGGCGCGATCTCGCGCAGATCCTCCTGCACGGTGCGGATCGACTCGCCGAAGGAGACGCAGGAGCCGGCATAGATCGGCGCCATCGTGCTCAGCATCTGCTCGGCGACATGGCAGAGGGGCAGATAGGACAGGTTGGTCGTACTCGCATCGTAGCCGAGCCGCTCGACCACGCCGGCCGCCTGGGCGCGCATGTTGCGATAGCTCAGCATCGCCCCCTTGGGCTTGCCGGTCGAACCCGAGGTGTAGACCATCAGGCCGATATCGGCGGAGGTCTGCGCGGCGAGGCAGGCCTCGACCAGCCCGGGATGTTTCGCTTCATGTTCCGAGCCGAGGCGCAGCACCTCGGCGAAGGATAAGACAAGCTCGGAGGCGTAACCCCGCAGGCCCTTGGGGTCGATCACCACGATCCGCTTCAGCCGCGGCAATTCCTCCAGCCGCTCCAGCACCTTGTCGGTCTGCTCCTGGTCCTCGCAGACCACGATCTCGACCTCGGCATGGCCCAGCACATAGGCGACCTCGTTGGCCGGGCTGGTTGCGTAGACGCCGACCGCGACCGCATTGACCATGCCGGCGCCGAGCTGGGCGACAACCCATTCCGCCCGGTTCTCCGAGAGGATGCCGACATGCCCGCCTTCGGCGAGGCCGAGCGCGCGCAGTCCGAGGCCGAACTGGCGGGCCTGGCGATCGTATTCCGCCCAGTTGATCGGCAGCCAGATGCCGAAATCCTTCTGCCTGAGCGCGATGCGCTCCGGCATGGTCCGCGCATTCTCGCGCAGCATCTGCGGCAGAGTGAGGTTCGGAAGCTCGTGCATCGCCGCCATCCTCACGAGAGCCAGCGCTTGCGGCGCTTGTAGTGCTTGATGTCGCGATAGCTGCGCTCAGCCCCGGCGCCGCCGAGGCCGAGATAGAATTCGCGCACGTCCTGGTCGCGCATCAGCTTCTCGACCGGCCCGTCGATCACGACCTTGCCCATTTCGAGGATGTAGCCGTAATTCGCCACCGCGAAGGCGACGGCGGCGTTCTGCTCGACCAGCAGCATCGAGACCTTCTGCTCGGCATTGATGCGGGCGATGATCGCGAAGATCTCCTCGACCAACTTGGGGGCCAGGCCGAGCGAGGGCTCGTCGAGCAGGATCAGCGATGGCCGCGCGATCAGCGCGCGGCCGATCGCCAGCATCTGCTGCTCGCCGCCGGACAGATAGCCGGCGAGCCCCTTGCGGCGCTCATGCAGCCTTGGGAAGTAGTTGTAGACGAGGTCGAAATCGGCCGCGGGCAATTTGCGCCCGCTCAGCGCGAAGGTCGCGGCGGTGAGGTTCTCCTCGACGGAGAGGTCCTCGAAAATCCGCCGCCCCTCCATGACATGGAAGAGTCCGCGCCGGACGAGCCCATGCGGGGTGAGCGCCGCGATATCGTCGCCGCGGAAGCGGATGGCGCCGGCGGTGACGTCGCCATCCTCGAGCGAGAGCAGGTTCGACACCGCCTTCAGCAGCGTCGACTTGCCGGCGCCGTTCGAGCCGAGAAGGGCGACGATCTCGCCCTCCGGCACCTGCAGCGACAGCCCGCGCAGCACCTGCACTGTCCGGTTATAGACCACCTCGACATTGTTGACGTCGAGCACCGGGGAGCTCATCGCGCTTTCCCTTACCCCGTCTTTCCGGGACGCCGCGCAGCGGCGGGCCCGGAATCCATGAACACTGATCCTTCGAGGAAGATGCTCGCGCTGTCCGCGCCTACTGGTTCATCGCCATGATCATGGGTTCCGGGCCCGGGCCTACGGCCCGTCCCGGAATGACGATGCGGTTCCAGCGCGAGCCCTCTCACAGCTTGATCCAGTCGGAAGCCGGCTGCATCTGCTTGGCCTTGGCGTCGAAGCGGTAGATGCGCCCGACCGGCACGGAATTGCCGGGGATCGAGATCGGCACGCCGAACAGCCCGCCGGTGTCGAAATCCTTGATGCTGTTGAGCCCGGCCTTGAGATTGGCGCCGGTAAGCTCCTTGCCGGCGTCGAGCGTGCGCTTCACCGCCTCGGCCATCAGCATGGCGGTGACGAAGCCCTGCAGATAGCCGGTCGACTGGTATTCCGGGCGCATCTGCCGGATCTTCTCCAGCATCGGCGAGGAACCGTCCTTGTCGTAGTAATAGCGGTACGGCATCACGCCCATGAAGCCCTCGGCGGCGTCGCCCATGCGCTGCACGGTCGAGTTGTCCATGGTCCAGAACGTGCCCATGAACTGGCTCTTCATGCCCATCTGCTTCGCCTGGGTGACGAATTCCGGGATCGGCGCCAGCACATAGCCGTGGAAGATGGTGAAGTCGGGATTGGCGCGGCGCAGCTTCAGCACCTCGGTCGAGACGTCGACGCTGCCCGGCGGCGTCACGATCTTCTCGACGACGCTGAGCTTGAGTTCCTTGGCGACCGCCTCGCTCGGCCCGATCGGATCGCGCCCGAACTCGCTGTCGGAATAGACGAAGGCGACGCGCGCGCCCGGCTTCTCCTTGGCGATGTAGCGCAGGAGAATGCCGAACATCTCGGTGTAGTCGGGCCCGGCCATGAACTGCAGCGGGAACTTCTTGGGATCGTTGAGCTCGGTCGCGAAGGAGGCGCCGGCCATGATCATGCTGCCGCGGCGCTCGAGCTCGGGATTGATCGTCTTCGAGAAGCCGGTCGAGTCGCCATAGTAGAGCGAGACCTTCTCCTGGCCGGTGATCTTGTTGAAGGCCGCGACCGAGGCGTCGACCTTGTAGGCGGTGTCCTCGGCGACATACTTGATCTTGCGGCCCTTGATGCCGCCGCCATCGTTCAGGATCTTGAGATAGTCCTGGATGCCGGCATGGATGCCGACGCCGGCAAAGGCGAAGACGCCCGTCAGCGGGATCGAGCCGCCGAGCACGATGTCGCCGCCCTCCTGCGCCGCGAGCGGCCTGACGCCGAGCGCCAATCCGCCGGCGAGCGCTGCGGTGCCGGCGAGAAGCTGGCGCCTGTCGAGAGTCGTATTCGTCATCTCATCCTCCCTAGGGTTGGCTGCTCTTGCCGGCAGCGGTTTTCAGCGAAGTGCTCAGGTCCTGAACGGCCAGAGATGGAAGAAGCGGCGCAGCCGCCGCCAGATCTCGGCGAGGCCGCGCGGCTCGAAGATCAGGAAGCCGACGATCAGCGCGCCGAAGACGATGGTGCGCACCGGCGCCAGCGCTGCGAGCGCGTCCGGGTAGATCGGCGTCGCCCAGTTGGCGACGAACTTCAAAAGCTCCGGCACGAGCGTCATGAAGACCGCGCCGAGGATGCCGCCGAGGATCGTGCCCATGCCGCCGACGATGATCGCGGCGAGGTAGAAGATCGAATTGACCAGCGGGAAGCTCTCGGGCGTGACGACGCGGAAGAAATAGGCCCAGAGCCCGCCGGCGAGCCCGGCATAGAAGGAGGAGATCGCAAAGCTGGTCAGCTTGTAGCGCAGCAGCGGAATGCCGAGCACCTCGGCCGAGATGTCGCGGTCGCGGATGGCGATGAAGGCGCGGCCGATCCTGGTGCGCAACAGGTTGGCCGCGCCGAGCACCATCAGGCAGGTCACCGGCAAGATCAGCCAATAGAGCGAGAAGGGCTGGTCGAGGGTGAGGCCGAACAGGCGTGCCGGCGGCATCGACAGGCCGCGCGACTCGCCGGTCAGCGACCCGTGCGAGAACAGGAAATGCAGGATGACCGAGGCCGCGATCGTCGCGATGGCGAGATAGAGCCCCTTCACCTTGAGGCTGGGAATGCCGACGAGGACGCCGATCGCCGCGGCGAAACCGGCGCCGACCAGAAGGTTGATGAAGAACGGTGTACCGAGCCTGATCTCCAGCACGGCGACGGTGTAGGCGCCAACGCTCATGAAGGCGGCCTGGCCGAGGCTGACGAGGCCGGTATAGCCGGTGAGCAGGTTCAGGCCGGTCGCGCTCGCGACATTGATCGCGCAGAGGCAGGCGAGGAAGAGCCAGTAGGGGCTGGCGACGAAGGGAAAGGCGATCGCGGCGAGCGCGAGCAGCACCAGCAGGCCGCGCTGCACGGAAGTGTCGAACAGCGCCTCGTCGGCGGCGTAGCTGGTCTTGAGCGTGCCGATCCGCATGGCGCTAGAGCCTCTCGATCTCGTGGGTGCCGAACAGGCCGTAGGGACGGACCATCAGCAGCACGAGCAGCAGCGCGAAGGTGACGACGAGCTTGAACTCGCCGCCGAGGAAGGCGCCGGCGAGCGCTTCGACCAGCCCGATCAGGAGGCCGCCGACGAGCGCGCCGGCGATCGAGTCGAGCCCGCCGATGATGACGACGACCAGGACCGAGAGGCCGAACACGCCCATGGTCGGCGAGATGCCGCCGATCGCCCCGACCAGCACCCCGGCCCCGGCCGCGGTGGCGCAGGCGAGGATCCAGGCGATGGAGAAGACACGGGGAACGTCGATCCCGACCGAATAGGCCGCGCCCTGGTCGGCGGCCGTCGCCTTGAGCGCGACGCCGCCGCGCGAGAAGCGGAACAGGGCCAGGAAAAGTCCGATCACCACGGCCGCAGCGACGAAGCCGATCGCGACCTTGGGCGCGAGATAGGCGTCCCCGATGAAGACTGGCGCCGAGGGCATGAACTCAGGCAGACGCAGCGGGTCGGCGCCCCAGCCGAGCTGAACCACGCCGGCCAGAATCGAGCCGAGCCCGATCGTCACCATGAACACCGAGATCGGGCTCTCGCCCAGCATCGGCCGGATCAAGGCGCGCTCGACCAGCCAGCCGAGCGCGCCGCCGGCCGCGATCGCAAGCGGCAATGCCAGCCAGGGCGAGAGGCCGAGCCCGGCCGCGAAGCCGAGGAAGGCATAGCCGCCGAGCATCAGGATCTCGCCGATGGCCAAATTCACCACGCGCGTGGCCTTGTAGATCAGCACGAAGGCGACGCCGGTCAGCGCATAGAGTGCGCCGGCGCCGAGACCGGCGAGCGTGACTTCAAAGAGGAAGAGCGCGTCCATCACGCCGCCTCCGCCTTGATCCGGCGCGCGATTGCGCCGACATCGCCCGAGCCGAGATAGGCAGCGATCACGGCATCGTTGCCCTGGACCTCGCGCGGCGTGCCGCTGGCGATGACCTGGCCGAAATTCAGCACCACGACATGGTCGGAGATATCCATCACCATGCCCATGTCGTGCTCGACCATCAGGATGGTGACGCCCCATTCCTCCTTCACGTCGAGGATGAAGCGGGCCATATCCTCGGTCTCCTCGCGGTTCATGCCCGCGACAGGCTCGTCCAGCATCAGGATGCGCGGACGCATGGCGAGCGCCCGCGCCAGCTCGACACGCTTCTGCAAGCCGTAGGAGAGCGTGCCGACCGAGGCGTTGCGAATATGCTGGATCTCGAGGAAGTCGATGATGCGCTCCTCGATCTCCGCACGCAGCTCCAGCTCCTCCTTCTGGGCCCGACCCCAATAGAACAGCGCATCGAGCACGCCGGTGCGCATATGGGCGTGACGGCCGAGTTTGATGTTGTCGAGCACGGTCATGCCGCGGAACAGCGCGATGTTCTGGAAGGTGCGGGCGAGGCCGCGCGCGGCGCGCTGCGGAGCGCGTACGCCTTCAAGGCTCTCGCCGGCGAAGCGGATGCTGCCGGCTTGCGGCCGATAGAAGCCCGAGATCGTGTTGAACAGCGAGGTCTTGCCGGCGCCGTTCGGGCCGATCACGGCGGTGATCGCGCCTTCCGGCACCGAAAACGAGACGTCGGTGAGGGCGCGAACCCCGCCGAAGGCGAGCGAGACGCCAGACACCTCCAGGATGGGGGAAGCGACCATCTCAGCGGCCCTCGAATTGCGGCGTTCGCTTGGCCAGGAAGGCGTGTGCGCCTTCCCGGAAATCTGCCGTGCGCGTGCCGGCGAGGAATGCCTCGCGTTCGAGATCGAGCTGGGTCGAGAGGTCGTTGCCGAGCGAACGGCCGACGAGGTGCTTGATCCGGGCATAGGCCGCAGTCGGCCCATGCGCGAGTCGGCGTGCCAGCGACATCGCCTCGTCCGCGAGGTCGGCAGCCGGCACGACCCGGTTGACCAGCCCGAGCGTGAGCGCCTCGGCCACGCCGACCGGCTCGGCCAGCAGCGCGAGTTCGAGCGCCTTGCGCTCGCCGACAAGGCGCGGCAGCCGATAGGTCGCCGAGCCGTCGGGGGAGGCGCCGATACGGGAATAGGCCATGGTGAAGACGGCGTCGTCGGCCGCGATGCAGAGATCGCAGGCCATGGCGAGGCTGAAGCCGGCACCCGCGACCGGCCCCTGAACGGCGGCGAGCGTCGGCAGTTTCAGCGCGTTGAGCGCGCGCAGTGCGGCGTGGAACGGATCGATGATCGCCTCGACCGCGGCGGTGGGGTCCTCTCCCGCGAAGCGGGCGACGTCGCCGCCGGCGCAGAAGGCACGGCCTTCGCCACGCAACAGCAGGGCTCGCACCGTGCCGTCCTGAGCGATGCGCTCCATCGCATCGGCAAGGGCTTGCGCCATCTGCGCATCGATCGCGTTCAACACGCGCGGATGGCTGAGCGTGACGACGGCGACGGCATGCTCGATCGCGAGCAGCACCGGACTCCCGGCCTGATCCATGGCGTTCCCCTCGGGCCTGCGATCGTTTGCCGCCGCAGTGCCTCTACTCGTTGTTCACGAGATTACTCGTGAGTAAGGCGAAACCCTGCGCGGTGCGCCATGTGCATTTCTGCACGGCCCGGATTGCCAAAACGGAACGGCGCGGTCGCCCAGAGCGACGGCTTTCGCCCGTGCCTGCAGGGTGATGAACCCAGGCAAAGCACCATCCGGATCGATGCAAACCTTCGTATGGCTCACCAAAGCGCAAGGGTGACCGAGCGCGACCGGCGCCTAGTGCTACGGTCTTTCCCGGAGCCTCATATCGCAGCGGTCGCGGCCTTGCTGCCGCGCGGCGGCCAGGTCGGCTCGCTGACGGGCTGGTGGTCGAGCTCATGGCCGGGATCGCCGGTGGCGGCCGCTGCGATCCGAAAGGCCACGGCGTCTTCCTCGTCGCCTTCGATCCCGCGGCTGCGGGGGAGACCATCGACTGGCAAGGCAAGGCCCCCGCAGATCGACACGCCGGAGAACAGGGCGGCTTCTTTCGCCGACAAGGCGGTTGTCGAGATGGCAGGCTCGACCGAGACCGACAAGGTGCGCGAATCTCCCGGCGGAACTGGCCGTCTGAACCAGATCAGCCATAGATTGGAATTCATTTAAACTACTGTTTTTATTGACTTTCTTGCTCTTCATGCCGATAGCCGTCTCGGACGCCTTTACGGCGCGGGATCACGAGGGCAGATGTCGCACAGCGCGCTCAGCGTCGCCGCGCTCTACGCCGCCGAGCAGGACAGGCTCCGGCGGCGCTTGATCGGGCGCGGGCTCAACGCGCAGCAGGCGGCCGATGCGGTCCAGGAGCTCTTCCTGCGCCTGCTGAGGGCGCCGCGCAGCGACATCCGTGACGCCAGCGCCTATCTCAGCCGTGCCGCGGACACGATCGCGATCGACCACTGGCGGCGGGAGCAGCGGGCGAAGCTGCTGTTCGAGGCCGAGCCGCCCGATGCGCTGATGATCGCCGATCCCATGCCGACGGCCGAGACCGGTCTCGTCGAGCAGGATCGGTTTCTCGAGCTGGAGGCCGCGCTCTCGTCCTTGCCACCGCGATGCCGCGAGGTGCTGCTGCTCCATAAGTTCGAGGAGCTGAGTTATGCCGAGATCGCGCAGCGCCTCGGTATCTCCCGCAACACGGTCATGGTCCATCTCGCCAACGCCATGAACCTGCTGCGTCGACGGATGCGCGAGAAAAATCCGCCAGGTGCTAATTAGTTTTCCGAGCCGGATCGTCTAAACAGCGAGATGAGCCAACAGGCGGGATCGATGGAGTTCCGGCGCGCGATGCATCTGCGGACACCGCATTGCGGCCCGAACCGGCGCGCCGATGGATAAGGTCGATGCCGATACGGTCGATGAAGCCGCTGTCGCTTGGTTCGTCAGGCTGCGCGACGAGGAGGTGACCGAAGCAGATCGGGCGGCATTTGCCGTCTGGCTGAAGGCCGATCCGGCGCATGAGCGGGCTTGGGGCGAGCTCGAAGCCATTTGGGGTGCGCTCGATCAAGTCGCAGTTACGACAATGGTCGTTCCGGTCACTGAGCGCCCAGAGCGGCGTCGGCCACGAGCATTCTGGCGTCCGCTGGCGGTTGCGGCGATGCTGCTGCTGGCCGTGACTGCGGGTCTGCGCCTGCTTCCGCCCGGCCTCCTTGCCGACTATCGCACCGGGATCGGCGAACGGCGCGTCGTCGCTCTTGCGGACGGTTCGCGTATCGAGCTTGGGCCGGTCAGTGCGATCGAAGTCGACCTCGGCAATGCCCGGCGAGCCGTGAGATTGGTTGCAGGCGAGGCCTTCTTCACCGTGGCGCGCGATCCGGCCCGGCCTTTCGTCGTCGGCGCCGGCCAGGGCGAGATCGCCGTGCTCGGCACGGCATTCGACGTCAAGATCGGCCTGAGCGAGACGGTCTCGGTCGTCGTCACCGAAAGCAAGGTCGCGGTCAGCGCCAGCGGAAGCAGTGCCGTCGGCGTCGCCGCCGGCCAGGAGGTCAGCTATGACCGCAGCGGCGTCTCGGCCGTGCGTCCGGCCGATCTCGATAGTGCCCAGGCGTGGCGACAGGACCAGCTCGTCTTCCACGATACACCGCTCGACACGGTGCTGAGCGAACTCGGCCGCTATCGCCGTGGCCATATCCAGCTGCTCGGGGGTGAGCTCGGCAAGCGGCGCATCACCGCCGTATTCGACGCCAAGCGTCCCGAAGCGGCGCTCGACACCATTGCTCGCAATCTCGACCTGCGGCTGTTGCGCATGAGCGACTACCTCGTCGCTCTCGTCGCCTGGTGAAGAAAAATCGCGCCGGCGCCTAATTAGTTTTCTCCCCCCGGGCGTCTTCCCCAACGGGGGAGCGCCAGTACGGCGCTCCGCATGATCGCGGACAGGGGCATCTGACGATGAAGAGCAGGAACAAGGCCGGACAGCAGGCGGTCCGGCCGGCGCTGATAGCCGTGCTGCTGGCTGGCACGGCGCTCGGCAATTTTGCCACGCAGCCGGTGCTGGCGCAGGCGCCTGCGGCGACGAGCGCTGCGATCGACATCCCCGCCCAGGCCCTGTCCTCCGCCCTGATCGCCTTCTCCCGTCAGACCCGGATCGAGATCTTCGTCCCATCTTCGCTCGCCGCAGGCAAGCGTTCCGGCGCCGTCTCGGGCGCCCAATCGCCGGAAGCCGCTCTGCAGCGCCTGCTCGCCGGCACCGGCCTGACCTATCGCTTCACCGGCGCGCGCTCGGTCACGGTGGAGGCTGTACCCGCAGCAGCCGCGATCGGCGCGGCGCCGGCCGGTGCGATCGCGCTCGATACGATCGATGTCATGGGTGCGAGCATGGCGCGCGGCGGCGTCAGCGAGATCGTCATCGGTCCAAAGGAAATCGAGCGCAAGAACCCGATCGACACGCGCGACCTTTTCGCCGGTGAGCCGGGGGTCAAGGTCGGTGGCTCGATCCCGATGTCGCAGAAGGTTTACGTCCATGGCGTCGAGGAAAACAATCTCTCGGTCACGATCGACGGCAGCCGGCAGAACAACAAAGTCTTCCATCACAACGGCACCACTCTGATCGACCCCTCTTTCCTCAAGGCGGCCCGCGTCGATGCCGGCGTCGCGCCAGCCGATGCCGGCCCTGGCGCGATGGCTGGCGCCATCGCCTACGAGACCAAGGATGCGCGTGACTTTCTGCCCGGCAACGGCGTAGGGGCTTTCGCCAAGACGATGTTCAATACCAATGGCAACGTCTTTACCAACAGCCTCTCAGGCTATGCCCGCTATCAGGGTTTCGACGCACTCGGCTATGTCACTTATGGCAAGGGGCAGGCCTATGAGGCCGGCGACGGTCGCAAGGTCCCAGGCACGGCGACCGACATTCTGAGCGGCCTCGTCAAGCTCGGCTGGGAGGCGCCGAGCGGCGACCGCTTCCAGATCAGCCACGAGCGCGTGCGTGACGATGCGCTGCGCCCCTTCCGCGGCAATATCGGCTTCATCAGCGGCCGGCCCGCCTGGGAGCCGCGGATCCGGAACTACGAGATCAATCGCCAGAACACGGTGCTGAGCTACAGCCGCACCTCGCCGATCGGCTTGTGGGATCCAAAGGCGGTGCTGGCCTACAGCGCGACCGAGGTCAGGACGCCGGTCTTCGAACGGCCGATCGGAGCCAACCCGCCGGTGACATATCCCGGCACAGGCGAAACAGACAGCCTCAACGGCAAATTCGAGAATCGGTTCGGGCTCGGTTCACTCGGAAGCGTCACGGCCGGCGTCGACTTCTACAAGGACAAGGCGCTCTATAAGGACATCAATTATCGCATCAGCGAGAAAGCGAGCAATGTCGGCGTCTATGCGCAAGCGCGGCTGACGCCAATAGAGCGCGTGCGGGTCTCGTTCGGCCTGCGCGGCGACAAGCAATGGTTCACTGGAGTCGACAGGTCCAGCCATGACAATTTCGGGGTCAGCCGCAACGCATCGGCTGAAGTCGACCTGATCCCCGAACTGCTGACCGCCAAGGCCGGCTACTCGCATGTCTTCGGCGGCGTCCAGCTCGCCGAGAACTTCATCCTGAATCCGGCCTGGCGCTATGGCCGGGACGGGGTCGAGCCCACAACGTCCGACAACTATGTCGCCGGGCTGGTGGCGCGCTATGCGGGCTTCACCGTCGAAGGCAGCGTCTTCCGTACCGTGATCGACAATGCCCGATCGGCCCGCTTCGCGCTGGCAGCTGCGACGCAGACCCGCCATGTCGAATCGCATGGCTACGAGATCTCGGCCGCCTATGCCTGGGCAGACGGCTTTGTGCGGGCGAAATACGCCGATATCGACGTCAAGATCGACAATCTGCCGGCCGATTCCGATACCGGCACTTATCTCGCCACCCCGATCGGCCGTGTGCTGACGCTGACCGGCGCCCATACCTTTCAGCAATGGGGCGTGACCGTCGGTGCCGATCTCGAGATCGTTTTCGATTACAAGAAGGTTCTGCCGGGCAACCTGCCGCTCAAGGGCTACGAGGTCGTCAACGCCTTCGTCGAGTATAAGCCGCAGGCGCTGCCGAACTTCACCTTCCGCGTCGAGGCCAAGAATATCCTCGACAAGACCTATGCCGACCGCGCCACCTATGGTCAGGAATTCGGCACGGTGACGCCGCTCTACCAGCCGGGCCGCGCCATCGTGCTCAGCGCCGCCGCGCGCTTCTGAGGAGCGGCGGGCCATGTTGCGAGCGTTGCTGTCCGGCTTGGTTCTGTTCGCTGCTGTTGCGGTGACCGAAGCGCGCGAAGTGACCGATCTCGCCGGCAGGACGGTGACGGTGCCTGACACGGTCGAGCGCATCATCATCGGCGAGGGCCGCTATGTCCCGGCTCTCGCCATTCTCGACCGCGACGATCCGGTCGGGCGCGTGGTCGGCATGATGGGCGACTATGAGGCCGTCGATCCGGCGAGCTATGCCCGCTATCGCGAGCGCTTCCCGAAGATCGCCGGGATCGCCCGGATCGGGCGTGCCGCCAAGGAGAGCTTCAGCCTGGAGAAGGCAATCGCGTTGAGGCCGCAGGTCGCGATCTTCGGCCTCGGTGGCCACGGCCCCGATACCCGCTCCGGCGAGGTGATCGCGGCGCTGGAGAAGACCGGCACGGCGATCGTGTTCATCGACTTCCGCAGCGATCCCTTGGTCAACACGCCGAAATCGCTGGAACTGCTCGGCCAGGTGCTCGGCCGCGAGAAGGAGGCCGCCGAATTCCTCGCCGCCTGGCGCAAAGCGTTGAAAGAGGTCGAAGACCGGCTGAAGCAGGCGAAGCCGGCGCCCGTCGGCGTCTTCGTCGAAAGCCGCGTCGGGCTCGATGTGAGCTGCTGCGAGACGATGACGCGCGGCATGATCGGTCGCTTCGTCACGGCGGCGGGCGGCTTCAACGTCGCCGAGGCGATGGTGCCGGGCGAAGCCGGGACCGTCAGCCTGGAATGGCTCCTCGCCCATCCGCCGCAGGTCTATGTCGGTACCGCGATCGGCGGCACCGCGTCTGCCGAGAGCAAGCCCTGGCTCGCGCTCGGCGCCGGCGTTTCGACGGAGGTCGCGCAGGCGAGCCTCAAGCGCTCGATGGCGCGCACCGGCATCTCGCAGCTGGAAGCGGTGCGCCTTGGCAGGGCGCACGCGGTCTGGCACCACTTCTACAATTCGCCCTTCAACGTCGCGGCGGTGCAGGCCTTCGCCAAATGGCTGCATCCCGCGCTCTTCGCCGATCTCGATCCCGAGGGGCTGTTGCACCAGCTGCACCAGCGCTTCCAGCCCTTTCCGATCGACGGCGTCTACTGGACCTCGCTGCCATGACCGACATGCCTGCCGCGCCCGCATCCCGCCCCGCCCTCGAAGAATGGCATCTGTCCGTCGTCGAGGCCCTCGACGTCGAGCCCCGCCTGCGTCGCGTCGTCTTCACCGCTGACACGCTCGACCAGCTCGACTATCGGCCGGGTCAGGCACTCGTGCTGCGCATGCCGCTGCCGGAGGGCGGCACCGGCCGGCGCGACTACACCATCCGCTGGCTCGACCGGGAGGCGAAGCGCCTCGCCATCGATTTCGTCCTGCATGGCTCGACGCCGGCGCCGAGCTGGGCACGGGCGGCACGAGCGGGGGACAGCCTGCTCGCGCTTGGCCCGCGCGGTCGCACGGTCGTCGCTCCGGGTGCGGATTGGCATCTGTTCTGCGTCGACGAGACCGGCATGCCGGCCCTGCGCCACATGCTCGAGACGATGCCGGCCGCGGCGACCGTTCTCGCACTGATCGAAACCGCCTCGGCCTCGGACGAAACACCGATCGAGACTTTGGCGACGCTGACCAGTCGATGGCTGGCGCGCGATGGCATCGCGCCCGGCCCGAATCCGTTGGTGCTGGAGGCCTTGCGCGCGCTGCCGCTGCCTTCAGGCCAGGGCCAGGCCTATCTGGTCGGCGAGACCAGCAATGTCCGCTCCTGGCGCCGTCATCTGGTCGAACGCGGGATGCCGAAGACCGCCATTGCGTCGGAGGGCTACTGGCGGCCCGGGCGCATTGGCGGCCACGATCACGTCGATGATTGACACCATGCGTTCCGGCAGGGCGCGCGACGACGCCCATAGCGGAGCCTGACTGGTCGCATCCGTGCAGGGAGCGACGGATGCCGGCTGGCCTGTTCGTCTCGCTGCCCGATACGCGCTGTCTGGTCTGGGCGCTGGGATGACGGCGGAGCCGATGCGGCACCCCGGGCGCACGCGGCCACGCGCCGGCGCTGTATCTGCCCGATTTTCGATCTGACTACGCCCGTTTTCCGGCGCGCCCGGCACGCGCTGAGCAGTGGTCGAGCAAAGCCGTCGCAACTTCCTTCGACCTGTTGATCTCTCCTCGAATTCGTGCAATTAAATGACCGACCGGTCGGTTGATAAAAACAAAGGCGCGGAACTCGGGGAGAGACATCGTGGCGGACGCTTTCATTTGCGATGCGGTTCGCACGCCCGTCGGCCGCTATGGCGGGGCGCTTTCGAGTGTCCGTGCCGATGATCTCGCGGCGATCCCACTTGCCGCGCTGATGGAGCGCAACCCTTCCGTCGATTGGGCCCAAGTCGACGACGTCATTCTCGGCTGCGCCAACCAGGCCGGCGAGGACAATCGCAATGTCGCGCGCATGGCCGTCCTCCTCTCCGGGCTGCCGGTCGATGTGCCCGGCACCACGGTCAATCGGCTCTGTGGCTCGGGCCTCGATGCGCTCGGGCTTGCCGCCCGCTCGATCCGCGCCGGCGATTGCGAGCTGATGCTCGCCGGCGGCGTCGAGAGCATGTCGCGCGCACCGTTCGTCATGCCGAAAGCCGATGCCGCCTTCTCGCGGGCCAATGCGGTCTACGACACCACGATCGGCTGGCGCTTCGTCAACCCTAAGCTGAAGAAGGCCTTCGGCATCGATTCCATGCCCGAGACGGCCGACAATGTCGCCGCCGATTTCTGCGTTTCGCGCGCGGATCAGGACGCCTTCGCGCTGCGCAGCCAGCAGCGCTGGGCGGCGGCCCAGGCTGCCGGCCGTTTCACTGAGGAGATGGCGCCGGTCGCCGTGCCTCAGAAGAAGGGCGATCCGGTCATCGTCGATCGCGACGAGCATCCGCGCCCCGACGTGACGCTCGAACAGCTGGCCAAGCTGAAGGGCGTCAACGGTCCCGATCTCAGCGTCACCGCCGGGAATGCCTCCGGCGTCAATGACGGCTCGGCCGCGCTGATCGTGGCGAGCGAGCAGGCGGCGAAGGCAAATGGCCTGACGCCGCGTGCTCGCGTCGTCGCGATGGCGGCCGCCGGCGTCGCGCCGCGCATCATGGGCATCGGCCCGGTGCCGGCGGTGCGCAAGGTGCTGCAGCGCGCCGGGCTGGAACTCGCGCAGATGGACGTGATCGAGCTGAACGAGGCCTTTGCGGCGCAGGGGCTCGCGGTGCTGCGCGAGCTCGGCCTGCCGGACGATGCCCCGCAGGTGAACCCGAATGGCGGCGCGATCGCGCTCGGCCATCCGCTCGGCGCGAGCGGCGCCCGGCTGGCGACGACGGCGATGTGGCAACTCCAGCGCAGCGGCGGGCGTTACGCTCTCTGCACGATGTGCGTCGGGGTGGGGCAGGGGATTGCAGTGATCCTCGAGCGCGTCTGACGCGCGAGGCGGAACAGGAGGCAGGCCGATGTATGCCCAGATGGTCAAGACCGAGGCGAAGCGGGTCCGCAGCCTCGACGAGATGGAGCCGCAGGAGCGCGCCTTCCAGGAGCGCATCGACGCCGGCCAGAAGATCGAGCCGAAGGAGTGGATGCCGGAGGACTATCGCAAGACGCTGATCCGCCAGATCAGCCAGCACGCCCATTCCGAGATTGTCGGCCAGCTCCCCGAGGGCAACTGGATCACCCGCGCGCCGACGCTGGAGCGCAAGGCGATCCTGCTCGCCAAGGTCCAGGACGAAGCCGGCCATGGCCTCTATCTCTACTGCGCGGCGGAGACGCTCGGCATCAGCCGCGACCAGATGTACGAGCAGCTCCATTCCGGCAAGGCCAAGTACTCCTCGATCTTCAACTATCCGACGCTGAGCTGGGCCGATATCGGCGCGATCGGCTGGCTGGTCGACGGCGCGGCGATCATGAATCAGGTGCCGCTGCAGCGCTGCTCCTACGGCCCTTACGCCCGCGCCATGGTGCGCATCTGCAAGGAGGAGAGCTTCCACCAGCGCCAGGGCTTCGACATCATGACCGTGCTTGCCAAGGGCACGCCGGAGCAGAAGGCGATGGCGCAGGACGCGCTCGATCGCTGGTGGTGGCCCTCGCTGATGATGTTCGGCCCCTCCGACGATGCCTCGGTGCATTCGGCCCAGTCGATGGCCTGGAAGATCAAGCAGAACTCGAATGACGAGCTCCGCCAGAAATTCGTCGACCAGACCGTGCCGCAGGCCAAGTATCTCGGCCTCACCGTCCCCGATCCCGCGCTGAAGTGGAACGAGGCAAAGGGCGGTCATGATTTCGGCGAGCCGGACTGGACCGAGTTCTTCGCGGTGATCTCAGGTGAAGGCCCGTGCAACCACGAACGACTCGAGGCGCGCCGCAAGGCCTGGAACGACGGTGCCTGGTTCCGCGACGGGCTGACCGCCCATGCGAGCAAGCAGGCCGTGCGGCGTCAGGCCTCGCGCATCGCTGCCGAGTAACACGCCGACGCAAGGGAGCTGATGATGTCGAGCGAATGGCCCCTCTGGGAGGTCTTCATCCGCGGCCAGCACGGCCTCAACCACCGCCACGTCGGCAGCCTGCACGCGCCCGATGCCGAGATGGCGATCATGAACGCCCGCGATGTCTATACGCGCCGCAATGAGGGCGTCAGCATCTGGGTGGTGCGCTCGGTCGACATCGTCGCCAGCGCGCCCTCCGACAAGGGCCCGCTATTCGACCCGGCCAACGCCAAGGTCTACCGGCATCCGACCTTCTTCGACGTGCCGGACGAAGTGGGACACATGTGATGAGCGCCCCGGCCTCTTCCTCTGCGGTTTCGTCGGCGGTCGCCGAGTTCGCGCTGCGCATGGGCGACAACTGCCTGATCCTCGGCCATCGCAATTCGGAATGGTGCGGCCATGCCCCGGCTCTCGAAGAGGACATTGCGCTCGCCAACACGGCGCTCGACCTGATCGGCCAGACCCAGCTCTGGCTCGGGCTCGCCTGCGAGGCCGAGGGCAAGGGCCGCACGCCCGACAATCTCGCCTTCCTGCGCGATGTCTCCGGCTATCGCAATCTCCTGCTGGTCGAGCAGCCCAATGGCGATTTCGGCCGCACGCTGATGCGGCAATATCTGTTCGACGCCTGGCATCTGCCGCTGCTCAAGGCGCTGATCGGCTCGGCGGACAAGCGTATCGCCGAGATCGCCGAGAAAGCCTCCAAGGAGGTCGCCTACCATCTCGAGCGCAGCGCCGATCTGGTCGTCCGCCTCGGCGACGGCACGGCGGAAAGCCATGCCCGCATGCAGGCGGCCGTGGACTTTCTCTGGCCCTATACCGGCGAGATGTTCCTCGCCGATGCGGTCGACGAGGAACTGGCGGCCGCTGGTCTCGCGCCGGAGCCGGGATCGCTGAAGGCCGCCTGGCAAGAGCATGTCGGCAGAACCTTCGCCGATGCGACGCTGAAGGCGCCGGAGAAAAGCTTCGTCCAGAAGGGCGGCCGGCGCGGCGTCCATTCCGAGCATCTCGGCTACATCCTCGCCGAGATGCAGTTCCTGCAGCGCGCCTATCCCGGCGCCAGCTGGTGAGGAGGCGCTGATGGACGCCGTCACCATCTCCCGCCCGGCCGTCGCCGAGATCTGGTCCTGGCTCGGCGAGATCCCCGATCCCGAGATCCCGGTGATCTCGCTGGTCGATCTCGGCATCATCCGTGATGTCGCCTGGGTCGACGACCTCCTAGAGGTGACGGTGACCCCGACCTATTCCGGCTGCCCGGCGACCGGCGTGATCAATCTCGAGATCGAGCGTGGCCTGCGCGAGCATGGCATCGAGAAGCTCAGGCTCAAGCGGCAATTATCGCCGGCCTGGACCACCGCCTGGATCAGCGCCGAGGGCCGGGCCAAATTGCGAGACTACGGCATCGCCCCGCCTGTCGAGGGCACGGCCGCCTGCGCCGGTGCGCTGGTGCCGCTCAAGGTCTCCTGCCCACGCTGCGGCTCGCAAAGGACCGAGCGCATCAGCCAGTTCGGCTCGACGCCCTGCAAGGCGCATTTCCGCTGCACCGACTGCCTGGAACCGTTCGACTACTTCAAGAGCATCTGATGGCACGCTTCTTTCCATTGGAGGTCGCCGATATCCGCCGCGAGACGCGCGATGCGGTCGTCGTCACGCTCGCGCCGCGGCCTGAAGACCGCGCCGCCTTCGACTTCACCCAAGGCCAGTACCTGACGTTCCGAAGGGAGTTCGAGGGCGAGGAGCTGCGCCGCTCCTATTCGATCTGCGCCGGCAAGGACGAGGGCGTGCTCAAGGTCGGCATCAAGCGCGTCGATGGTGGCGCCTTCTCGACCTGGGCGAACGAGGAGCTGAAACCCGGCGACGTGGTCGAGGCGATGCCACCGATGGGCGCCTTCCACGTGCCGCTGAAGCCGGAGGAGAAGCGGCATTATCTCGGCTTCGCCGGCGGCAGCGGCATCACACCGGTGCTATCGCTGATCAAGACGACCTTGGCGCGCGAGCCGGGATCGCGCTTCACGCTGGTTTACGGCAACCGCTCGATCAACTCGATCATGTTCCGCGAGGAACTGGAGGACATCAAGAACACCCATCTCGGCCGCTTCAACGTGGTGCATGTGCTGGAGAGCGAAGCGCAGGAGGTCGAGCTCTTCTCCGGCCGGATCGACGCCGAGAAATGCGCCAGGCTGTTCAGTGGCTGGATCAACATTGCCGCCATCGACATGGCCTTCATCTGCGGTCCCGAGCCGATGATGCTGGCGATCGCGGCGGCGCTGCGCGAGCACGGCCTGCGCGACGACCAGATCAAGTTCGAGCTGTTCGCCTCGGCGCCGCGCCGCGGTAAGCATGTCGTCAAGAGTGCTGTCGACAACGGCAAGGCCGCGACCTGCACCGCGACGATCACGCTCGACGGCACGACGCGCGTGATCGAGATGGCCAAGACCGGCCAGACCATCCTGGAGGCGGCGCTCGGCGCCAGTCTCGACGCGCCCTATGCCTGCAAGGCCGGCGTCTGCTCGACTTGCCGCGCCATGGTCGTCGAGGGCGAGGTCGAGATGGCGACCAACCATGCCCTCGAGGATTACGAGGTCCGCCAGGGCTATGTGCTGAGTTGCCAGTGCTATCCGCTCTCCGACCGGGTGGTGGTGACCTATGACCAGTGACACCGACAGCATGCCGCTCGAAGACTATCTGGCGCAGGGCGGCAAGCTGACCACGCCTGAGAACGCGCCGCCGCGCTATCGCGGCGAACTACTCAGGCTGATGGCCACCTTCGTCGACAGCGAGCTGGCGGGTGCCGCCGGCTTCGCGGATATCATCAACCAGGGGCCGGGCATCAAGGAGCGCATCGCGGCATCCCGCATCGTGCTGGAAAAGCTCGACCACGCCGAGCGCGTGCTCGCGGTGATGGGCGAGTTCGGCGCCGACATCTCGCGCTATGCCAATCACCACCCCTGGGCCGAGCGCGTGGCGCGCGACAGCGATCTCGGTGCCGCCCGTCACGGCGCCGACATGCGGCTCGCCGTGCTGCACTACCCGCTGCAGGGCTGGCTCGACGCTGTCGTGATGAACGTGCTGATGGGCCAGGCCGTGGTGATCCAGATCGAGGAGTTCGCGGGGCTTTCCTACCAGCCGCTCGGCGATATCTTCCGCGCCATCCTGCCGCGCGAGCGTCGGCACAAGGAGCTCGGCGAGGAAGGCTTGCGGAAATTGCTGGAAGACGCAGCCAATCGGTCGCATGTCGCCGCGGCGCTGGCTTATTGGCGCCCGCGCGTCGCAGCGAGCTTCGGCCGCGGCAGCTCGGCGCATTTCGAGACGCAGAGGAGGTTCGGCCTGCGCCACACCGGCAATGCCGAGCTTGCCGCCGCCTGGGAGCGGCAGGTGGACGAGCTGCTGCACGCCATCGGCATGGCCTGATCAGCACATTCAACCGACGACGGCGACAAGCCGCACACCGCGATCGACAAGGGATCTCAAGGGATGAACGCGCCAGTGAAGACCGTCCGCCAGCTCGAATCCTATATCGCCGGAGACTGGGTCCGCGGCGCCGGCAAGGCCGTGCCTCTGCTCGATGCGGCGACTGGCGCTGAGGTCGCGCTGATCGACGCCAGCGGTCTCGACATGAAGCGCGCCCTGAACCATGGCCGCGAGGCGGGCGGGCCGGCGCTGCGCAAGCTGAGCTTCCATGAACGCGCCCTGATGCTGAAGGCGCTCGGCCAGGCGCTGATGGAGGCGAAGGAAGAGTTCTACGCCCTCTCCACCGCGACCGGCGCGACGCGCACCGATAGCTGGATCGACATCGAGGGCGGCATCGGCACCTTATTGTCCTATGCCTCGAAGGGCCGGCGCGAACTGCCGAACACGCGCACCCTCGTCGACGGCGAGGTCGAGGCGCTTTCGCGCGCCAATACCTTCTCCGGCCAGCACATCCTGACGCCGCTGGAAGGCGTCGCGATCCATATCAACGCCTTCAACTTCCCGTGCTGGGGCATGCTGGAGAAGCTGGCGCCGACGCTGCTCGCCGGCATGCCGGCGATCGTCAAGCCGGCGAGCCAGACCGCCTATCTGACCGAGCTGATGGTCCGCAGGATCATCGCCACCGGCATCCTGCCCAAGGGCGCGCTGCAGCTGATCAGTGGGTCGGTCGGCGATCTGCTCGACCATGTCGATTGCCAGGATGTCGTGACCTTCACCGGTTCGGCCACCACCGGCCGCAAGCTTAGGGCGCACAAGGCGATCGTCGAGAATTCCGTGCGCTTCACCATGGAAGCGGATTCGCTCAACGCCGCGATCCTCGGGCCGGATGCGGTCGCCGGCACCGAGGAGTTCGATCTCTTCGTCAAGGAGGTCGCCCGCGAGATGACGGTGAAGGCCGGGCAGAAGTGCACGGCGATCCGTCGCGTGATCGCGCCGCGCGCCACGGTCGAGCCGCTGATCAAGGCGCTCGGCGAGCGTCTCGCCAGGACCGCGCTCGGCAATCCCGGCGAGGAAGCGACCCGGATGGGCCCGCTCGCCAGCCTCGCGCAGCGCGACGAGGTCCGCGCCCGCATCGCCGAACTGCAGGGGGATGCCGAGATCGTCGCCGGCGATCCGAGGCAGGCGAAGCTGACCTCTGGCGATGCCGAGGCCGGCGCCTTCCTCAGCCCCGTGCTGCTCTATTGCGACAAGCCGGGCTCAGCCAAGGCCGTGCATGATGTCGAGGCCTTCGGCCCGGTCAGCACGATCATCCCTTACGAGACTGCCGAGGAGGCGGCGGAGCTGGCACGGCGCGGCAAGGGCAGTCTCGTCGCCTCTGTCTTCACCAACGACGCTGGCTTCGCACGCGAGGCCGTCGAGGCGCTCGGCCCCTGGCATGGCCGCGTCATGCTCGGCAACCGTGTGAGTGCGAAGTCCTCGACCGGCCATGGCTCGCCCTTGCCGGTGCTGGTCCATGGCGGGCCCGGCCGCGCCGGTGGCGGCGAGGAGTTAGGGGGCATGCGCTCGGTCAAGCACTACATGCAGCGCACTGCCATCCAGGGCGCGCCCTGGCTGCTGTCGGAGGTCACTGGGCGCTGGATGCAGGGTGCGAAGACACGGCAAGACGGCATCCATCCCTTCCGCAAGTCGCTGGCCGAACTGGAGATCGGCGACCAGCTCGTCACCGCTTCGCGCACAGTCACGCTGGAGGACATCGAGCATTTCGCCCATTTCACCGGCGACACCTTCTACGCCCATATGGACGAGGAGGCCGCCAAGGCGAACCCGTTCTTCGACGGCCGCGTCGCGCATGGCTACCTGATCGTCTCCTTCGCCGCCGGCCTCTTCGTCGATCCGGCCCCGGGCCCGGTGCTCGCCAATTACGGCGTCGACGCGCTGCGCTTCCTCACCCCGGTCAATCCGGGCGACACGCTGCAGGTGACCCTCACCTGCAAGCAGATCAATCCGCGCGCGACGGAAAACTATGGCGAGGTGCGCTGGGATTGTACGGTGAGCAATCAGGAGGCCCAGCTCGTCGCGCAATACGATGTGCTGACCATGGTGGCGAAGACCTGGCCGGCGTGAGCGCCGCCTATTTCATCGCGCTGGCGCCGTCCAAGAACAGCGTGGTGACCATGTCGGCATAGCCTTCGCGGCTGAGCGCGCCGCTCGGCCGGAACCAGGTGTAGACCCAGTTCAGGATGCCGAAGAGCGACATGGTGACCGGCGTCACACCGGCGCTGCTTTTCGCCAGCGCCGGGTTGATGTCGACCAGCACGTCCGAGAACGCCTTGACGATGCGGCGCTCCATCTCGCGCAGTTCCAGCCTCTGGGCGTCGGTCAGCGAGCCGGTGCCGTTGAGCAGGACCTGGTGGAAGTTCGAGGCCGTGCGATAATTCTCGAGCACGCCGCCGATCAGATGGCGCAAACGCGCCCTTGGCTCGAGATCGGGCCGGTCGGCCTCGATGATCGCCGCCTCCAGCTCGACGAGATGGGTGCGGCCGATATCGAAGATGAGCAGGTCCTTGCTCGGATAGTAATGGTAGAGCAGCGCCTTGGAGACGTTGTTCTCCTGGGCGATCTGCGCCATCGAGGCGCGCTCCATGCCGAGCTTGGCGAAGACGGCTGCGGCGCTGTCGAGGATGCTTCGCCGCTTCTCGTCGAAATCCGCAGCCCTGGTGCGGGCCATCGCCTGTCATCCTTTCGGCCGGTTGTCGACGACGCGCCTGGCCTTGCCGGCCGAACGCTCGACCGAATCGGGGTCGCCGACCTCAATCGTGGTGCTCACCCCCACCACGCTTTTGATGTGGTGCGCAAGTTCCTTGGCTGACGAGGCACGGGCGGCCGCATCGGCGGCGTGCGGCATCGCCTCGACATGCACGACCATGTCGTCCATCCGGCCGGCGCGCACGAGCTCGATCTGGAAATGCGGGGCGAGCCCGCTACATTTCAGCAATTGCTCCTCGATCTGCGTCGGGAAGATGTTGACGCCGCGCAGGATGATCATGTCGTCGCTGCGGCCGGTGATCTTCTCGATCCGGCGCATTGCCCGCGCCGTGCCCGGCAGAAGCCGGGTCAGGTCGCGGGTGCGATAGCGGATGATCGGCAGCGCTTCCTTGGTCAGCGAGGTGAAGACGAGCTCGCCCATCTCGCCGTCGGGCAGGACCGCGCCGGTCTCGGGATCGATGATCTCCGGGTAGAAATGGTCCTCCCAGACATGCAGGCCGTCCTTGGTCTCGACGCACTCGCTGGCGACGCCCGGGCCGATCACCTCGGACAGGCCGTAGATGTCGACGGCGTGCATGTCGAAATCCTGCTGGATCTCCGCGCGCATCGCGTTGGTCCAGGGCTCCGCGCCGAAGATGCCGACGGCGAGCGAGGAGCTGCGCGGGTCGATGCCCTGGCGCCGGAACTCGTCGAGGATCGACAGCATGTAGGACGGCGTCACCATGATGATGCGCGGCTTGAAGTCCTGGATCAGGCAGACCTGGCGCTCGGTCATGCCGCCTGAGATCGGGATGACCGTGCAGCCGAGCTTCTCGGCGCCGTAATGGGCGCCGAGCCCGCCGGTGAACAGGCCGTAGCCATAGGCGACATGGCAGATGTCGCCGGCCCGTCCGCCCGCCGCCCGGATCGAGCGGGCGACGCAGGAAGCCCACATCTCGATGTCGTTCTGGGTGTAGCCGACGACCGTCGGCTTGCCGGTCGTGCCGGAGGAGGCGTGGATGCGCGCGACCTTCTCCTGCGGCACCGCGAACATCCCGAACGGGTAGGTGTCGCGCAGGTCCTGCTTCACCGTGAACGGGAACTTGGCGAGATCGGACAACGTCGTGAGATCGTCCGGATGGACGCCGGCCTCGTCGAACCGCGCCCGGTAGTGCGGCGAATTGCGATAGGCGTGGTCGAGCGTCGTCTTCAGCCGCTTGAGCTGGAGCGCCGAGATCTCGTCGCGGGAGGCGGTTTCGATGGGGTCGAGATCGCCCGGGCGGGGCGAAAGGTCTTCCATGGGTATCCTCCGCTTGTCTTGTTTCGGCCGGAACGTTCAGCCCGGCGCGGGTATCGGCG
Source organism: Allobosea eneae (assembly GCF_042657265.1). Classification (NCBI taxonomy): domain Bacteria; kingdom Pseudomonadati; phylum Pseudomonadota; class Alphaproteobacteria; order Hyphomicrobiales; family Alloboseaceae; genus Allobosea; species Allobosea eneae. The sequence goes on along the minus strand of NZ_JBHSLW010000023.1, from coordinate 26,947 downwards.
TGCCCTTGACGGTGCGGGAGTGGCCGCGGAATTCCGCGACATGCTCGCCGTTCTGGTTCGTCACCCTGATGTCGTAGATGCCGCCGCGGCCGATCCGCGAGATTTCGCGCGCGCTCGCGGTGAGGCGGTCGCCCTCGAAGGCCGGGCGCATGAAGGTCACCGAGCAGTGCTGCGCGACGGTGTTCTGGTTATAGCTGTTGCAGGCGAAGGCGAAGGCCGAGTCCGCCAGGGTGAAGATGTAGCCGCCATGGCAGGTCTTGTGGCCGTTGGTCATCTCGGCCGTGACGGTCAGCGACAGCCGCGCCTCGCCCGGACCGACCGCATCGAGGCTCATGCCGAGGCTGCGGGAAGCGAGGTCCTTCTCCCACATCGCCGCGGCGCAGGCGCGGGCGAGGGCGAGCGGATCGGAGACGTCGAGGCTCATCGTCCGCTGAACTTCGGCTGGCGCTTGTCGAGGAAGGCGAGCACGCCCTCGGCATAGTCGGCGCTGCGCCCCGCCTGGCGCTGCAGATCGCGTTCCAGGTCGAGCTGCTGGTCGAGCGTATTGCCGGCCGCGGCCTGGATCGCCTGCTTGATCAGGCCGAGCCCGAAGGTCGGGCCAGCGGCGAGCCTCCTGCCGAGCGCCTCGGCCTCGCTCATCAATTCGGCGTCGTCGACGGCGCGCCAGATCAGGCCCCAGGAAGCTGCGGTCTCGGCCGTCAGCGGTTCCGCCGTCAGGGCGAGCGCCTTGGCGCGGGCTTCGCCGAGCACTTGCGCGAGGCTCCAAGTGCCGCCGGAATCGGGCACGAGGCCGATCTTGGAGAAGGCCTGGATGAACTTGGCCGAGCGGGCGGCCAGCACGATGTCGCAGGCGATCGCGATATTGGCGCCCGCGCCGGCCGCCACGCCGTTGACCGCGCAGATCACCGGCTTGTCGAGGCTCCGGATCAGCCGGATGAGGGGATTGTAGAAGGTCTCGATCGTGCGGCCGAGATCCGGCGCCATCTCCTTGCGCGGGTCGCGATCGCCCAGGTCCTGGCCGGCGCAGAAGCCACGCCCGGCCCCCGTCAGCAGGACAGCGCGGACCTCGCTCTCGTCATGCGCACGCTGGAAACCGGCGCGCAGCGCCAGATGCATCGCGTCATTGAAGGCATTGAGCTTGTCGGGACGATTGAGCGTCAGCCGCAGCAGGCCGTCGGCGAGCTCCACCTTGACCGTGTCGGACACCAGCCTTCCTCCCATGACGTCGCGGCCTTTGGGCCGTCGCTTCAAAAAATTCCTTGCATAGTCCGAACGGTCGGTCAATTATTAACTCAACGAAGGCGCGAGCGCCGTGGATGGGCCCAGCCTGTCCGCGGCCGGCATCGAGCCTGCGGGGAAACGATAACGACCGCGCTCTGAGGCCTCAGCCGCGCGGCATGAAAACAAGGGCGCTTCGGCACGAAAGCGCTTGGACCGTGGAGGAAACAATGAAGTTCGGAGTTATCGGCGGCGCGCTGGCGCTGACGCTCGGCCTGGCTGGCCCGGCTTTCGCCGACATCAAGATCGGCGCCTCGGTTTCCGAGACCGGACCGGCTTCCTCGCTCGGCGACCCCGAGGCCAAGACCCTCAAGCTGCTGGTCGACGAGATCAATGCCGCCGGCGGCGTGCTCGGCCAGAAGCTCAAGCTCGTCCTCTACGACGATGGCGGCGACCCGAACAAGGCCCGCACCTTCGCCACCCGCCTGGTCGAGGACGACGAGGTCGTCGCGATCGTCGGCGGCTCGACCACCGGCACCACCATGTCGATCATCTCGGTCGTTGAGAACGCCAAGGTCCCGTTCATCTCGCTGGCGGGCGCGATCGAGATCATCGACCCGGTCAAGCCCTTTGTCTTCAAAACCCCGCATACCGACCGGATGGCCTGCCGCAAGATTTTCGAGGACATGAAGGCCAAGGGCTTCAGCAAGATCGCGCTGATCTCCGGCTCGGACGGCTTCGGCGCCTCGATGCGCAAGCAGTGCCTGCAGGTCATCGGCGAGTTCGGCATCACCGTGCTGGCGGAGGAGACCTACGGCCCGAACGACGCCGACATGACCCCGCAGCTGACCAATATCCGCTCCAAGGCCGATGTGCAGGCGATCCTCAATCCCGGCTTCGGCCAGGGCCCGGCGATCGTCACCCGCAATTACGGCCAGCTCGGCATCAAGATGCCGCTCTACCAGTCGCATGGCGTTGCCTCGAAGAGCTTCATCGACCTCGCCGGCCCGGCTTCGGAAGGCGTGCGCCTGCCTGGCACGGCGGTCCTCGTCGCCAATCTCCTGCCGGCGAACGACCCGCAGAAGGCGGTCGTCTCGGCCTATACGAGTGCCTACCAGGCGAAGTTCAACCAGCCCGCCTCCACCTTCGGCGGCTATGCGCATGACGGCCTGCGTTTGCTGGTCGATGCGATCAAGCGTGCCGGCAAGGCCGAGCCGAAGGCGATCCGCGACGCGCTCGAGGGCACCAAGGGCTTCGTCGGCGTCACCGGCACCTTCAATATGGCAGCAACGGACCATCTCGGCCTCGACCTCTCGGCGTTCCGTATGCTCGAGATACAGGGCGGCAACTGGGCACTGGTGCAGTAGGGCGCCGGAATGGGGCGCGTCTGCGGTCGCTGAGCGGCGCCCTTTCCGTCATGGTCGGGCTTGTCCCGACCATCCACGTCTTCCCTCGGGCAAGGCGGTGTTCAAGACGTGGATGCTCGCCACAAGGGCGAGCATGACGAGCTGGACTGGCCTTCAGCATCTGATCTGGCCACGGGGAGCATCAAGTGCCCGAACTTCTGCAATACCTGCTGTCGGGCGTGACGGTTGGGGCGGTCTATGCGCTGGTCGCGCTGGGCTTCACCCTGATCTACAACGCCTCCGACGTGGTGAACTTCGCCCAGGGCGAATTCGTCATGCTCGGCGGCATGATCACCTTCTTCGCCTGGCAGGCCGGCATCCCGCTGCCGCTGGCGGCGCTGCTCGCCATCCTCGCGGCGGCGACGATCGGCGTGCTCCTCAACAAGCTCGCGATCGAGCCGGCCCGCGGCGCGCCCGTCGCCAGCCTGATCATCATCACCATCGGCGCCTCGATCTTCCTGCGCGGCAGCGCCCAGCTCGTCTTCGACAAGCAGCTCCATCGCTTCCCGAGCTTCTCCGGTGACGACCCACTCCGCATCTTCGGCGCGACGATGCTGCCGCAGGGCCTCTGGGTCATCGCCGGGGCGGTCGCGATCTTCCTCGCGCTCTGGCTGTTCTTCGCCCGCACGCTGACCGGCAAGGCCGTGCTCGCCACCGCCAACAACCGCATCGCGGCGAGCCTGGTCGGCATCAACCCCAACCATATGATGACGCTGAGCTTCGCCGTCTCGGCCGCGATCGGTGCGCTCGCCGGCGTGCTCGTCACCCCGATCACCCTGACCAGCTACGATCTTGGCGTCGCGATGGCGCTGAAGGGTTTTGCTGCGGCCATGCTCGGCGGCATGGGCGTCCCGGCGGGTGCGCTGGTCGGCGGCCTGCTACTCGGGCTGATCGAGGCGCTCACCGCCGGCTATGTCAGTTCGGTCTACAAGGACGCCGTCGCCTTCGTATTGATCCTCGTGATCCTGTTCGCGCGGCCTCAAGGGCTGTTCGGCCGCAAGGCGATGGACCGGGTCTGACGATGCGCCTGTCCCAAAAACATCTCACTTTGATCGTGCTGGCCGTGCTGGTCGCGCTGGCGCCAGCCTTCTTCCCCTCGAACTTCTACTACCGCATCGGCGCGCTGATCTTCGTCAACGGGCTCGCCGTCACCGGCCTCGTCGTGCTGATCGGCTTCGCCGGCCAGATCAGCCTCGGCCATGCCGGCTTCGCCGGCATCGGCGCCTATGCCTGCGCGCTGGCCCCCGGCTATCTCGGGCTGCATCCCGGCCTCGCCATGCTGCTCGGGGCGCTGCTTTCGGGCGGCGTCGCCTGGCTGATCGGCCGGCCGATCCTGCGGCTCAAGGGCTATTACCTCGCCGTCGCCACCCTCGGCTTCGGCATTCTCGTCTCGATGGTGCTCGCCAACGAGGCGAAGATCACCGGCGGTCCGGACGGGCGCGAGGTCGCCGAGCTCGGCCTGCGCAGCGCGCTCGCCAGCATTGGCATCGCGCTCAGCAACGCGCAATTCTGGTACGCCGCCACCGGCCTCGTCATGCTCGCCGGCGCCTGGATCGCGCTCAACCTGCATGACAGTCCCTCGGGACGGGCGCTGCGTGCCCTGCATGATTCCGAGGTCGCAGCCCGCACCGTCGGCGTCGACGTCGCCCGGCTGAAACTCTCGGCCTTCGTGATCTCGGCCGTCTACGCCTCGTTGTCCGGTTCGCTGCTGGCGCTGATGAACCGCTTCATCACGCCCGATGTCGCCGGCTTCCTGCACTCGGTCGAGCTGGTGACGATGACGGTGTTCGGCGGCGTCGGCTCGGTGCCGGGCGCCATCCTCGGCGCCGCGACGCTGACCCTGCTGCCGCAGGCGCTGACCGTGCTGCAGCAATACGAAAACCTCATCCTCGGCCTGATCATGATGCTGGTGATGATCTTCATGCGCGAGGGCCTGCTGCCCTCGATCATGCGCCGCCTGAAGGGGAGGGGCTGATGGCGCTCCTCTCGGTCGAGGGTCTCGGCATCGATTTCGGCGGCCTGCGCGCCGTCAACGATGTCGGCTTTTCGGTCTCGCCGGGCGAGATCGTCTCGGTGATCGGCCCCAATGGCGCCGGCAAGACCACGCTGTTCAACATGATCTCCGGTGTTTACCAGCCCCAGCGCGGCAAGGTCGTACTCGACGGCCGGGACGTGACGGGAATCGCACCCAACCGCCTCGCCGAGCGCGGCCTCTCCCGCACCTTCCAGAACCTGCAGATCTTCCAGCGCATGAGCGTGCTGGAGAACGCCATGACCGGCTGCCACCTCAAGGAGCGCGGGCCGGTCCTCGGCGATCTCCTCAGCCTGCCGTCCTCGCGCCGCCGCAGCGCCGAAGCCAGGGCGCGCGCCACCGAATTGCTGGAGCGCGTCGGCCTGGCGCGCGGCGCCGAGCGGGAGGCCTCCTCGCTCTCCTATGGCGCGCTGAAGCGCCTCGAGATCGCCCGCGCGCTGGCGCTCGAGCCGCGCATCCTCCTGCTCGACGAGCCGGCCGCCGGCTGCAACGCGGTCGAGACCGAGGAGATCGACCACCTGATCGCGGAGGTCGCCAAGTCCGGCGTCGCCATCCTGTTGGTCGAGCACGACATGAAGATGGTGATGCGCATCTCCCAGCACATCGTCGTGCTCGATCGCGGCGAGAAGATCGCGGAGGGCGCGCCGGCCGCTGTCTCGCGCGATCCCAGGGTGATCGAGGCCTATCTCGGCACGCAAAGCGCGGAGGCGGGCGATGCTGTCGGTTGAGGGCCTGCGCTCGCGCTATGGCCGCATCGAGGTCCTGCACGGCGTCGATCTCGAGGTCGGCTCGGGCGAGATCGTCACCGTCGTCGGCGCCAACGGCGCCGGCAAGACGACGCTGCTGCGCTGCATCTCCGGGGTCCAGCCGGCGAGCGGCGGCGCGATCATCTTCCGCGGCGAGGCGTTGAAGGCGATTCCGGCGCATCGCCGCGTGGGGCTGGGACTTTCGCAATCGCCGGAAGGCCGGCTGATCTTCACCAACCTGACCGTCGAGGAGAATCTGCGGCTCGGCGCCTATCTCTTCGCCGACGAGCGGGTCGAGCGCGACATGGCCGACGCCTTCGCGATGTTCCCGATCCTGAAGGAGAAGCGCAACCTGCCGGCCGGCGGCCTCTCCGGCGGCCAACAGCAGATGCTGGCGATCGGCCGCGCGCTGATGGCCCGGCCCGCCTGCCTGCTCCTCGACGAGCCCAGCATGGGGCTGGCGCCGCTCCTGGTGGCGCAGATTTTCGACGTCGTGAAAAACCTGAAGTCGCTCGGGGTCACCGTGCTGCTGGTCGAGCAGAACGCCTATGCGGCCCTGCGGATCGCCGATCGCGGCTATGTCATGGAGACTGGCCGCATCGGCTTCAGTGGGACCGCCGAGGAACTGATCGCCGATCCGCGCATCCGCGAGGCTTATCTCGGGATCTGAGCTGGCCCGTCACGATCATGCGAACGGCCCCATGCCTGGTCGGCAGGGGCCGTTCGCCTCTTGATTGCCTGTGCAGCTGCCTGCCGGCGTCTTCAGGCTGCCTTTGCGAGGCTCGGCGCGATTGCGAGGGGGGCTGCGGTCTTGGCCTTGACCGCGTCGAGGGTGACGTCGGGGGCGAGCTCGATCAGGGTCAGTCCGCCCTTCGTCTTGTCGCAGGACATGACGCAGAGATCGGTGATGATCAGGTCGACCACGCCGGCCCCGGTCAGCGGCAGCGAGCAGCGCTCCAGCACCTTGGATTCGCCCGCCTTATTGGCGTGGTCCATCACGACGATGACCTTCTTGACGCCGGCGACCAGGTCCATCGCGCCGCCCATGCCCTTCACCATTTTGCCGGGGATGGTCCAGTTGGCGATGTCGCCATTGGCCGCCACTTCCATGGCGCCGAGGATGGTCAGGTCGATATGGCCGCCACGGATCATCGCGAAGCTATCGGCCGAGGAGAAGAAGCTCGAACTCGGCAGGATCGTGATAGTCTGCTTGCCGGCATTGATCAGGTCGGGGTCGGCCTCGCCCTCATAGGGGAACGGGCCGATGCCGAGCAGGCCGTTCTCCGACTGCAGCGTGACGTCGACGCCCTCGGGGATGTAGTTCGCCACCAGCGTCGGGATGCCGATGCCGAGATTGACGTAGAAGCCGTCCTGCAGCTCTTTGGCGGCGCGGGCGGCCACCTGTTCGCGGGTCCAGGCCATCAGGCAGTCTCCCTCTTGCGCTCGGTCAGCTTCTCGATCTTCTTCTCGTTGATCGTGCTCTTGATGATGCGATCGACATAGATGCCGGGGGTGTGGATCGCTTCGGGATCGAGCGAGCCGACCGGCACGATCTCCTCGACCTCGGCGACGGTCACCTTGCCGGCGGTCGCCATGTTCGGGTTGAAGTTGCGCGCGGTGCGCCGGTAGACGAGGTTGCCGGCCGTATCGGCCTTCCACGCCTTGACGATCGCGAGGTCGGCCCGCAGCCAGGTCTCGCGAACGTAAAGCTGGCCCTCGAACTCCTCGACCGGCTTGCCCTCCGCCACCACCGTGCCGACGCCGGTGCGGGTATAGAAGGCCGGGATGCCGGCGCCGCCGGCGCGAATGCGCTCGGCCAGCGTGCCCTGCGGATTGAGTTCCAGTTCGAGCTCGCCGGAGAGGTATTGCTGCTCGAACAGCTTGTTCTCGCCCACATACGACGCGATCATCTTCTTGATCTGCCGGGTCTCCAGCAGCATCCACAGGCCAAAACCGTCGGCGCCGGCATTGTTCGAGATCACGGTGAGGTTCTTCACACCGGAGCGGCGGACCTCCGGGATCAGGCTCTCGGGATTGCCGGAGAGGCCGAATCCGCCCGACATGATCGTCATCCCGTCGAACAGCAGCCCCTCCAGGGCGGCCTCAGGGCCGTCGTAAATCTTGCGCGTCATCGCTCCCTCTTCCCTTGCCCTGCCGCCGGCGGGGTCATCCTTTACGCCTGACCGCCAGAGGCATCGGCCGTCAGCCGGCCCTGCTCAGCGCCTTGTCGACGCTGGCATCAATACCGGGTGTCTCGTCCTGCGTCGACGGTGTCGGATGGTCATCGGCCATGTCGGCGAGCGGCGCTCCCGACAGGGCGGCGTCGCGCCTGGCCGGGGCGAGCCCGCCCTTCCGGCCCTCGGCCTGCCCGCTCAGTTGCCCTGGTTCTTCGGGTACAGTTTGGCGTAGCGCTCGGCATCGCCCCGGACGACACCGTCGAACGTCGCCGGCGACGAGGACACGAGTTCGACGCCCTGAGATGCGAAGCGTTCCTTCATGCCGGGCGTCTGCACGGCTTCGGCGATATCCTGTGCGATCTTCGCGACGATCGGCTTCGGTGTCGCCGCCGGCATCAGGATGCCGAACCAGGCATCGTAGGCGAAGTCCGGCAGGCCGGCTTCGGCGAAGGTCGGGACGTCGGGGAGCTGTGGCATGCGCGTCGCGCCGGTGACGGCCACGGCGCGCATCTTGCCGGCCTGAATCAGATCGCCGCCGACATTGAAGAAGGTGAAGCCCAGCGCCGCATCGCTGCGCATGATGGCGGTCTGGGCGTCGGGCATGCCCTTGTAGGGGACATGCACGATCTCGAACCGCGCCGTCTGCCGCAGGAGTTCGGCTGCGATGTTGGTCGCGCTGCCGAGACCGGCGGAGCTGTAGTTGAGCGCGCCGGGCTTGGCTTTCGCCGCCGCGACCAGATCCTTCAGCGTCCTTGTCGGCGAGTCCGGGGGGACGACCAGGATCGACGGCATCGTCGCAACCTGCGTCACGCCGACGAAATCGTTGAGCGGGTCGAAGTTCAGGTTCCGGTTCATGGCGCTGATGACGGCGTGCCCGTTCGACGTCAACATGATGGTGTGGCCGTCGGCCGGCGCCTTCGCGACATTTGCGGTTCCCGCAATGCCGGACCTGTTCTCGACGATCACCTGCTGCTTCCATTTCGCCGTGAGCTTCTCGGCGAGGGCGCGCGCCAGGATGTCGGTCATGCTGCCGGCAGAGAACGGCACCACGATGCGGACCAGCTGGTTCGGATAAGACGATGCAGGGTCGGGCGACTGCGCCAGGGCGGGGATCGGTGCGGCTGCCGTAGTCGCGGCAAGCAGGGCAGCAATCAGAAGTCGACGACGGTTCATGGATGCCTCCCTTGGTGTTTATGAGGGGTCATGCCGATACCGGTGGGAGCGGCATGACGAGCAGGATCGAAGCCTCCTTGTCGGTGTCGTTGCTGAGCTGGCGTCCTTCGCCACGAGGACCCCGGTGCCTATCACCTGATCTATGGCGACGAGGAGGGCTCGCCCGGCAGCCGGCTCTCCTTCTTCGCCTGGGTGAGCGCCGCCGTTAGCGTGCGCCCGAGCGGTTCCGAATACGTCTCCTTCGCGGTCATGCCGGAGGCGATCGACTGGTGGGAGACACGGCTCGGCGCCTGCAATGTGTCCTGCCGGCGCGCCAGCACGGCCGATGGGCGCCCCAGCCTGATGTTCGAGGACCCCGACCGGACGCCGCTGGCGCTGATCGGCTCGGACCTGATACCAGCGACGATCTGGTCGCCCCCGGATATCCCTGCGGCCCTTGCCGTTCGTGCGCTCCTCGGCGTCACCGTGAGCATGCGCGGCGCGGAGCTCATGGCCCGGATTTTGATGGAGGTCCTGGGCTTTGCCGAGATCGCGAGCGCAGGCGACCAGATCAGCTTCTCGGCTCATGGCGGCCCGGGCGGGCGACTGTGGCTCCACCGGCGGCGCGAGGAGCCGCGGCCCAGGCTCGGCGCCGGCATGATCCACCACGTCGCATTCCGCGCCAAGGACGAGGCTGATCTCGCGGCGATGGCAGAGATGCTGCAGGCGCGATTCGGCATCGCTCCGAGCCCCGTCAAGGACCGCTACTATTTCCGCTCGATCTATTTTCGCGGTCCGGACGGCATCCTGATCGAGATCTCGACCGACGGCCCGGGCTTCCTGATCGACGAGACCCGCGAGACTCTGGGAGCACGCCTGATCATCCCGCCGAGCCTGCAGGACCGGCAGGAGGAATTGCTGCGAATCCTGCCGCCGCTCGACCGGAGCTTCGCGGATCAAGGGGATAGCGAATTGGCGTGAGACAAGGGAAATGGCGGACAGGGCGGGATTCGAACCCGCGATACGGTTTCCCGTATACACACTTTCCAGGCGTGCGCCTTCAACCACTCGGCCACCTGTCCGGCGCGCTGCTTATGGCGTCCATGCGCGCGACTTTCAAGGCCTAAAGCCGCAGCTCAACAGGGTTGCGTGCGATTGTCCTTTGCCGTTGCAATGCGCAGGGCGAAGGGACACATCGGGTTCCACGGCCAGCGGGCGCCCGAGGCGCGGCGCGCCAGGCCCGGCGTTGCGGGGATCGGGGGACCAATTGCGCTTTCTCGTCAGAATGCTGGGTTATCTCCTTGTTGCCGGCGGATTCGTGGTGCTGCTCACTGACGGCGCCCGTTCGATCGCCAACTCGGCATTGCGATTCACGCCGCTGGGCGAGAGCTTGCTGACCTTCGTCGGCGAGCGCTTCCGACAGCTCCAGCCCGCCGTCGAGCGTAATCTCCACCCCATGCTGTGGGACCCTGTGCTGATCCATACGCTGCAACTGCCGACCGCCGCGGCCGGCCTGCTGCTCGGTTTCCTGCTGCTTTGGCTCGGCGCTGCTCCCAAGCCTCAGATCGGTATCGTCACGCGGCGCTGACTGCATCCGGCTTGGCCGCTCGAACGGCAGCGCAAGCGTAGTCGCCGCATTTTAAACACAATCTTGCGTGGCCGGCCCGACAAACGCACGGGATTTGTCCATTGGTGGCTTGATCGGCGGAGCAAAGCTTCAGAGACTTCCCGTTTCAACGGGAGGTTTTCCATGCAGTCCAAGATCTCGCGCCGCAGCGTTGCAGTTGTGCTGGGTTGCGGCGCCCTGGCACTTGCCGGTGCAGCGCTTGCCCAGGCCCCGGCCTTCTTCCGCATCGGCACCGGCGGCACGGCCGGCACCTATTACCCGATTGGCGGGCTGATCGCGAATGCGATCTCGACGCCGCCGCAACTGGTCTCGACCGCGGTCGCCAGCAACGGCTCGGTCGCCAATGTCAACGCCATCGTCGGTGGCGCCGCCGAATCCGGCTTCGTCCAGGCCGACGTCGCCTATTGGGCCTATTCCGGCACGGGTGTTTATGAGGGCAAGCCGAAGGTCGCCGAATTGCGCTCGATCGCCAATCTCTATCCGGAATCGGTCCATCTCGTCGTCCGCAAGGCGGCGAATGTGAAGAGCGTGGCCGATCTCAAGGGCAAGAAGGTCTCGCTCGACGAGCCGGGCTCGGGCACGCTGCTCAACGCCAAGGCGATCCTCGCCGCCTTCGGCGTCGGCGAGAAGGACATTTCGGCCGAGTACCTCAAGCCGAACCAGGCGGCCGAGAAGATGAAGGACGGCTCGGTCGACGCCTTCTTCTTCACCGGTGGCTATCCGGCGGCGGCGATTTCCGAGCTGGCTTCGACCGGCTCGGGCATCGCCATCCTGCCGATCACCGGCGCCGAGGCCGAGAAACTCGCCAAGGACTCGCCCTTCTTCGCCGCCGACGAGATCCCGGCCGGCACCTACAAGGATGTCGGCGCGGTCAAGACCGTCGCGGTCGGCGCCCATTGGGTGACTTCGGCGAAGATCTCTAACGACACCGTCTACGCCGTAACCAAGGCGCTGTGGAGCGACAAGACCCGCGCTGCGCTGGACGCCGGCCACGCCAAGGGCAAGGTCATCCGCAAGGAGACCGCGCTCTCCGGCCTGCAGGGCGTGCCGCTGCATCCGGGCGCCGAGAAGTTCTACAAGGAAGCGGGCCTGCTGAAGTGACGCCATAGGCGTCACGCTCGGGCCTGCCCCGAGCATCCCTGCCGACGATTCTCGGGCCGGCACCTCGTGCCGCCCGAGAATGGTTTCGCCTGCGCCCGAAGGCGCGACGTATTGAAAGTCCACCATGGCCAACCAGCCCTCCGCCGCCGAACTCGCCAGGCTCGAGGAAGAGCTCGATCCGGAAATGGCGTTCCGTAAGGTGCCGCATGGCACGGCGCTGATCGTCGGCGGATTGCTGCTCGCGCTTTCGGCCTTCCATTACTACACCGCCGGCTTCGGCCTGCTGCGCGAGACGACGCATCGCGGCATCCATCTGGCCTTCGTGCTCGGGCTGATCTTCCTGGTCTTCTCCGGCCGCAAGAGCGATGCCGGCACGGTGCACGCCTCGACATTCTGGCGCCCCGGCGGCGTGCCGCTTCATGACTGGATCTGCGCCGCCGCGGTCGCGGTCTCCAGTCTCTATGTCCCCTACATCTTCGAGGATCTGGTCTTCCGTGTCGGCAATCCTTCGACGCTCGACGTCGTCATGGGCACGATCACCATCGTCTTGATGATCGAGGCGACGCGCCGCGCCATCGGCTGGGGCCTGCCGCTGATCGCGCTCTTCGCCATGGTCTATGCGATCTTCGGTCCCTGGTTTCCCGGCATCTTCCTGCATCCGGGCGCGACCTGGTCGGTGCTGGTCAATCATCTCTATCTGACCAGCCAGGGCGTCTACGGCGTCGCGCTCGGCGTGGTCGCGACCTATGTCTTCCATTTCGTGCTGTTCGGCGTGCTGGCGACGCGCATCGGCCTCGGCCGGCTGTTCCTTGGCGTCGCTGCTGCCGTCGCCGGTCGTTTCGCCGGCGGGCCGGCCAAGGTCTCGATCTTCGGTTCGGCCCTGTTCGGCATGATCTCGGGCTCCTCGGTGGCGAACACCGTCACCGTGGGCTCGCTGACGATCCCGATGATGATCCGGCTCGGCTACCAGCGTCACTTTGCTGCTGCCGTCGAATCGACGGCCGCGACCGGCGGCCAGATCACCCCACCGATCATGGGCGCCGCCGCCTTCCTGATGGTCGAGTTCCTGAATCTGCCTTACGCGACGATCGTCATCGCCGCGGTGATCCCGGCCTTCATGCATTTCTTCGGCGTGCTGATGCAGGTGCATTTCGAGGCGCGGCGCAACGGCATGCGCGGCATGACCGATGCCGAGGCGCCCAAGCTGAAGGAGGTCTTCGCCCGCGACTGGCCGACGATCGCGCCGCTCTTCGGCCTGATCGTCGTGCTCTTCACTGGTTATACGCCCTATCTCGCCGCCTTCTGGGGCATCACCGGCTGCATGCTGGTCGGCCTCGCGCATTACCGCGCCGCTTCGGCGCTGGCCTTCGCCCTGGCGATAGGCATCGCCGCGCCGACCGAATTCCTGCGTGTGCCCGGCGTCAACGCCGCCTTCACGCTCGCCGCCTTCGCGGTCATGGCCCATGGCGTACTGCTGAAGTCGGCCGAGGGCCGCAAGCGCGTCAACGACATGGTCGACGCCTTCATCCTCGGCGCAAAATACGCCATCGGCGTCGGCGCCGCTGCGGCGACGGTCGGCATCATCGTCGGTGTCGTCACCCTGACCGGCGTCGGCTTCAAGATCTCCTGGATCGTGACTTCGCTCGCCGATCAATGGGCCAAGGGCGTGCTCGATCTCGTCCCGTTCCTGCCCTTCGACGTGAAGACCGCGACCCTGTTCTTCACGCTGCTGCTGACCGGCATCGTCTGCATCCTGCTCGGCTGCGGCGTGCCGACCACCGCGAACTACATCATTATGGTGACGGTGGCGGCGCCGGCGCTCGGCATGCTCGGCGTCAACCCGCTCGTCGCCCACTTCTTCGTCTTCTATTACGGCGTGCTCGCCGACGTGACGCCGCCGGTCGCGATCGCCGCCTATGCCGGGGCGAGCATGGCCGGCGCCGACCCGTTCAAGACCGGCAACACCGCCTTTCGGCTGGCGCTCGGCAAGGTGCTGGTGCCTTTCGTCTTCGTGTTCTCGCCCTCGATGCTGATCATGGTGCCGAGCTTCACCTGGACGGAACTGATCGGCTCGACTGCCGCCTGCCTCGCCAGCATCACCCTGCTTTCCGCCACGTTCTCGGGCTGGCTGCTGGCGCCGCTGGCGATGTGGGAGCGGGTGATCCTCGGCATCGCCGCGCTGCCGCTGATCCTGGCGACGCCGACGAGCGTGGCGATCGGGCTCGTCCTCGCAGCGCCGGTCTTGTTGCGGCAGGCGCTGGCGCGCAGGGCGGCGCTGATGGCGGCCTGACAGCCGCAACAAGGGCGGCCCGGAAGCCGCCCTTCTTCTCTGTTCGCTCTCAACCGATCGGGTTGATGTCGTTCACCAGCCTGAGCAGATCGGCCATGGTGAAGTCGCCGGCTTTGGCCGAGGGCAGGGTCGGCTTCCAGTCCTTCATCTGCCAGATATAGGATTGCGGATCGCCATGGACGAGGCCGACGAAGACCTCGGAGACGATGGTCGAGCCGACCGGTCCGAGCCGTTCGCCATTGCCACGAACCTGCGCTTCCTTGAGGATGTAGTACCAGAGCGGGGTCGCTTTATCGAGGCCCTCCTGCTTGGCGACCTGGCCGTCCGGCCCGCTGGCGATCTCGGCCGGGGTCAGCGGCTTCTTGATCTTCATATGCGCCGCCACGTCCTGGCCCGAGGGCAGGCCGAGCATGACGCCGCGCTTCAGATTGCGGAAGGCGAGGTTGCCGCCGCCGCCCGGCAGGTTGTGCAATTCCTCGACCAGGAACGGGTCGAGCTTGCGGGTATTGTTGAAGGCGAAGTCCGCCGTGCCGGCCGGCGTGCCGAGGTCGTAGAAGCGGCGCCAGTCGATGATCCAGTTGCTCGGCAGCACCGAGACCGGCAAGGGGCCGGTCGGCGGGTTGGGTGCTAGATTACCGATGATCTGCCCGGAAAGGCCGGTGAAGCCGAAGAGCAGGTTGAACCCGATATCCTGGAAGACCCGGTTGTGGCTGTAGGTCTGGCGGACCATGCTGTGGCCGAGTCGGTAGGCCGCCACCGAGAATTCGACCGGCATGTAGGGCGTGCGCTTGAAGCGGTAGAATTTGCGCCCGTCATGCAGAATCTTGGCGACGATGCCGGGCTCGGTCAGGCGCTCGACGAAATCGTGCAGCACCAGCCACTGGTAGTGCCAGGTGACGAGGCGACGCGCCTCGGCGAAGAGATCGGCCGGCGGCTTGGCGCCGGCGGCAAGGATGTCGCAGACCTTGTTGTGGAATTTCAAGAAGGCGAGGTGGGTCTGCGCCACCAGCAGGTTCTCGTCATTGCGATGGTCGCCGATCAGCGCCATGCCTTCGGGCGAGCGCGGCAGGTCGTTGCTGAAATCGCCGGTGACCCCGCCGAAGTCGACATTGATGTTCTTGCCGATCACGAATTTCGGGCCGCGCGCCTGAAATTGCGGGCCGCTGCGCTGGTAGAGATGCGGCGAGCCATCCGGCCCTAGCCCATACAGGCAGTCAAGGTCGAGCCCCGGCGTGCGGAAGTTCTCGATGCCGAGCGGATCCTTCTGCTTGTCGCCGAGCGAGGTCAGGTCGAGGGTGATGTCGTGATCGACGAATTGCCCGAGATAGGTGAAGCCAGCCGGGATCTTCGCATTGTCCTTGGCCGCGTCGGCCGAATCGGCGTCGAGCATCGCCTCCGACAGCGCCTTGAGCTTGGCATCGTTGACCGAGAGCGGCGGCAGCTTCGGGAACATCCGCCCGAACATGCCGGGATCGCGGTTGCCGGTGAGCGCATCGAGCACCTCGCGGGTGGGGTGGCGGCCGGCGACGCCGTGGCCGGGCGTGACCTTCACCGCATTAGTCTTGGCGGTCGTGGCCTTGAGCAGTTCGACCGGCAGGCTCGTGCCGGATTTGGTCACCGGAGGCAGAGTCATCGTCTCAGGCATGGAAATCTCCTGTCGCATTGGGCGCGATGCGCGCCTCAGGCGTTAAAAGATCGTTCCCCCAGTCCCCATGGCCTTACGTTATGAGTCGTGTCCCGTAGTTCCTCCTTTCTCAATAATTGTATAAAAACAGAGACAATTCGTCCAAGACCTATCTATAATGCGATTTTGTCGAATTTCTCTAATATGAACATCTTGGCTAAGCAAGTCAGTGTTAAACGGTTTATAAATGAAAACTATCAGGCAATGCAGACAAGTCATTTAAAACAAACAGAAATTGGTTATTTGCTGAAATATTCGGCGTGAACGCAGCGTCATGCGATGCTGGGTGATCGACTCGGTGAGTCAACAAAAGTTCCCTATATGTTCTTGCAACTCTGGCGCGCTTCCGTTAGCGTCATTGCACGGGGATGGGGTGCGCTCGGAATGGTGACGCGGGTTGCGACGGTGGCGTTCGAAGGCATCGAGGCGCGCGCCGTGGATGTCCAGGTCCAGGTCACGCCGGGCGGCGTCGCCTTCATCCTCGTCGGCCTGCCGGACAAGGCGGTCGGCGAGAGCAAGGAACGGGTGCGCGCTGCGCTGATCGCCTCGGGCCTGGCGCTGCCGGCCAAGCGCATCACCGTCAATCTCGCCCCGGCCGATCTGCCCAAGGAGGGCAGCCATTACGACCTGCCGATTGCGCTCGGCGTCATGGCGGCGATCGGCGCGATCCCGGCCGATGCGCTCGCCGGCTACACCGTGCTCGGCGAACTCGCCCTCGACGGCTCGATCACACCGGTCGCCGGCGTGCTGCCGGCTGCGATCGCGGCCTATGGTCGAGGGCAAGGGCTGATCTGCCCGGCCGCGAGCGGGCCGGAAGCGGCCTGGGCGGCCCGCGATCTCGACATCCTTGCGCCGCGCTCGCTGATCCAGCTCGCCAACCATTTCAAGGGCACGCAGGTGATGGCGCGGCCGCAGCCTGCCGTCGCCCGCCAGAGCGGGCCGCTGCCGGATCTGCGCGACATCAAGGGCCAGGAAAGCGCCAAGCGCGTGCTTGAGATCGCTGCCGCCGGCGGCCACAACCTCCTCATATTAACTGCATTATTGTCGTGGCCCATTAGCACTTCCTTTTCGCGAGCATGGCAATGTCTGGGACGATGGGACGATCGAGAACACGGGCGCAATCGGAGCCGGCCAAGCCGTGCGCGTATTCGTATGTGCGCTTCTCGACGCCGGAGCAGGCGCGCGGCGAGAGTTTCCGTCGCCAGATCGAAGCGGCGCGAACCTATGCGGCCAAGCACGGTCTTGTCCTCGACGAGAGTTTTCGCGACGAAGGTGTGTCGGCTTTCAAGGGCAAGCACCGCGATGAGCGGGCGGCGCTTGGGGCGTTCCTGAAACGCGTTGAGAGCGGCGATGTCGCCAAGGGATCTTACCTCCTGGTCGAAAGCCTCGATCGTCTTTCGCGTGAGGAGGTCGTCGATGCACTTGAGCTTTTCCTCGGACTGACCCGCAACGGCATTGTGATCGTCACGCTCACCGATCAGCGGGTCTATTCGCGGGCGAGTTTGCGCGCCGACCAGACGCAGCTGATCATCTCTATTGTCGTGATGTCGCGCGCGCATGAAGAGAGCGCGTTGAAGTCGAAGCGCGTCTCCGATGCCTGGGCGGCAAAACGGCAGCGCGCGGCCGACGACAAGCAGGCGATGACCGCGCGCTGTCCCGGTTGGCTCGAACTCGTCGGCGGCCCAAAGTCGGGGCAGTATGTCGAAATCCCCAAGCGGGTCGAGATCGTCCAGAAGATGTTCGCCGATACGATCGCCGGACTTGGCCGCCGCTCGATCCAGGCGACGCTGAATGCCGACGAAGTTCCGACCTGGGGGCATGGCAAAAAGAAGGGCCAGTACTGGCACGACAGCTACATTGCAAAAATTCTGGCGAACCCTGCAACCTTCGGGCGCTACGTTCCGCGCGGCAAGCTCGCCGGCGGCTCGGATGCCACCGCCGAAGCGCCAATTGATGGCTACTTCCCGGCGATCATCGACGAGGAGACCTTTTGGGCAGCGCAAGCCGCATCTAAGGCACGCGGCTTTGGCAAGGGCACTCCCGGCCGGCGTAAGAACCTTCTGTCGGGGCTGGTCCGCTGTGAAGCCTGCGGCAGCAATATGGTGTTCATCGACAAAGCTGCGCGTGGCGGCGGCCACAAGCTGCGCTGTGGCCGGGCGCATGCCAGCGCCGGCTGCGATCACCGCACGATGTATGATTACAAGAAAGTCGAACTTGCAGTCGTGTTCGGGCTCGGACAGCGCCGCAAGGGCTTAATCGACGCCGCGACCGATCGTCAGAGCCAAGCACAAGCTGCGCTATCTGCTGCCCAGGCGCGTCGCGAGGCCATCGAACGCCAGCTCGACAACCTGATCCAGTTGGTTCAGGCGTCGGGCGGCGGCAGTCGCCTCGGCAAGCAGGTGCAAGCGCTCGAGGCCGAGCTTGATGCGGCCGAGGCAGAGACCGTCAAGCTCGACCGTGCCCACCGGCAGTCACGGCCCGCCGGTATCGACGAAGCGGCAGCCGGGCTGAAGACGGTCTATGACAGCCTCAACGCCGACCCCGACGATCTCGCCATCCGCGCCGCCTTCCAGCAGCGGCTCAAGCTGCTGGTCAACCATGTCGTGCTCGGCACAACCGGGTTCGTTGCGACCCATAGCGACGGCTCGACCTCACGGACGAGTTTCGCTGGCCCGCGCCGCTGAGCAGCAGCACCGGTCAGTCGTCCTGGCGGCGCGTCGCGGAATCGGTCTTGTCGCGCAAGCCGGTCAACACGCCGATCCGGTGCCTGACCTTCGACCAGTGCCGTGTTGGCCGGTCGATCTCGATCAACCGCCCCGCTCGCTCGTCAGCAGCGAGCCCGCGCGCACTGTGATAGGCCGAGGGGCCGTACCGACTGATCAGGCTGCGCGCATCATCTTCGACGCGCTGCCGCTGCACTGCACGTCGTCGATGGCATCTGTCGATCCACTCTGATAGCCGTTTCCACATGGCGACGGTCGTCCGTATCTCGTTCTAAGCGATCATGGCGCGTCGCAAACAGCAGGTCGAGCGCCTCGCCGACCAGCGCTTCCAGCGTGGTCACCTCCCGTGCCGCCATCACCTTCAGACGGACATGAGTGTCGAGATCGACATGGACGGTCAGCGCCTTCCGGCCGCGCCGGCTCGGCGCGAGCGGTGACGCGCGCTCATGCGCCGTGGGGGTTGGGCCGGCTTGCGGCGTTGCCGTCTCCGCTGACGCCTCAGCCAATGGCTCGTGTTTTTCGGCCATGATCCCGGCCAGGGCGCTCGCGCGCTGCATGTCATTGTGTCCCAAGCCTGCGATGTCGATCGTTCCGACATCAGGCATGCCAGCATGTTGAGATTGCATAATGCCAATGATCTGCATTTTCAGCATCGCTATAAGCGGCGGAGCAAAATCGCTCACGGTAGCGGCGGGATAGTCCTGCCGCGGGCGGCGCAAAAGTGGTCTACCTACTTCCTTCCGCAAGGTGTGCGGGAAGGTTAGGGGATCTATACCGTGGAACTCTATCTGAAGGCCCGTGTCGCGTGCGCGGCTCGGCCCGACCATGGGGCGACCTGCCGGCGCGCGGTGGCGACGACCGATCGTTGGCTTGATGAGGACCAGCAGTTCCCGCACAAATACCGCCATACGACCAGGCATGTTTTGAACCGGCATCGTGAAGAGAGCGGAAATTGCGAAACTTTTAAGCATCCCATTATCTTAAATTCAAAAGAGTCAGTGTATTTAAGTTTCCTCAGATGAGGGCCTTTCGAATGCACTTCCCAGATTTCGACAATGCGTGGACCAATGACAGGAAGTATCATTGGGTTGCCAATGTGACGACAGCTTACTGCTTGCGGAATACGAGTCCCCAAAACCCTGATCCATTGTCAGCTCTGGAGAAAGTGCGTTTAGCCAGTCTCGAAGAGCGGTTTGATGAGGTCATGGAGCACGCTGGCGAAGCGGCCAAGGCTGAGCGCGAACAGCGCCAGACGATCGTCGACGAGCTAGCCGCATTATCGCCAGAGAAGAGAGCGGAACGGTTCGCACCGCACACGGCGACCTCCAGAGAGCTGCTTTCATATGTCGACCGCTACAATACGGCGTTCACGACGGACCCGGTTCGGATGCGTCCCTATTTCGACGCGTGCTGGGCAAGCATCTCCCAGAAGTTCATCGCGCCGCAGGAGTGATGGTCGGAAAGCGAGCCGACCTCTTCCTGCGCTTCCCGAGCGAGCGGCCAATTGATGACTGATCCCGCCGTTCCGTTTCGCGTTGCTTTGGCGGCTGCGGTCGGACTCCTCATAGCGGTTCTCGCTTTTCCGGCAGCGTTTGTGCTGACGCATGGCTTCGTGCTGGGCGGCTGGCCGGCAGGGCAGACCGACCCGCTGCGGTGGTTCGGGGCCATCTTAAATGGTGAGTTCCCCGCGATTGGCGCCTTCCTGCTGAACTTCCTCCGGGGGCGTGTTGATGCCTTGCCGCTGGGCGGGCTGGCCGCAAGCTGGACGGCGGTCGCCCTGATCGTCGGAAGCTCGGCCGCCATCATTTCGGGCGGCAAGCACGTCCCGTTGCGCGATCCCTCCGAGCAGTTCGGCAAGGCGCAATGGGCATCCTCGCGGGTGCTGCGCGCCATGAACAAGGGCCTCGAACTTGGCCTCAACCCTGACACCGGGCGCGCGGTGCGTGTCCGCGTGGAGGGTAATCTGGTCAGCATCGCGCCGCCTCGGTCAGGCAAGACCGGGTTATTGCTGGCAAACCTCGCCGTTCCCGAAGAGGGGGCCTGGACCGGCCCGGCTGTCGTGATCGACCCGAAGGGAACGGCCTATCTGGCGATGCGCGCCAGGCGCGAGGCTCTGGGACGGACAGTCCACTGCATCGATCCGCTCGGGATTGTCGGGGGTACTGCGCGCTGGAACCCGCTCCTGCATGTCGATCGCTCCGACACGACGGCACTGGTGAGCATGGCCCGCGCCCTGCTGCCCGCTCCCAAGAGCAGTTCGGAGGCCGGAACCTATTTCCGCGACCGCGCCAGCATCTTGATCGCGGCAGCGATCTTCGCGACCTTGTGTGACGCGAAGGCAGATGTCGGTGCTGCCGCCGATCTCATGCAGAATGTCGACGCTTTTACACGGGCGCTGGGTGCGGGCCGATCCCCTCTCGAACAGGAGGCGGCGGCGACCCTCGCGACGGAACCACGGGTTCGCGACCCGATCCTGTCGACGGCAGGACAGGGGTTGCAGTTCCTGCTGGACCAGCGGCTGCGCGCCGCGATGATCGACCACACGCTTGATCTGGTCGAGCTGATGCATGGCGACACCGATCTGTTCATCGTCACCCCGGCCGATGACCGGCGCGAGATCACGGCTCCCTATCTGCGCTGGTTGTTGTCGGATCTCTTTGTCACAATCCGCAAACATCGCCCGGCGAAGCGCGTCATGATCTTCATCGATGAAGCGTTTGTCCTCGGCCGCTTCGACGCCATCCTGAAAGGGGTCGGCGAGTTACCAGGATATGGCGCGAGCATCTGGACGTTCTGGCAAAGCCGCGCCCAGTTGCGGGAAGCCTATGGCGAGGACGGCGCCCGCACGATCATGGAAACCGCCGAAGTGGTGACGGTGTTCAATGTTCCGCGCCATAGCGGCGAGGAAGCCGAGCACTGGTCGCAAGCCCTTGGATCGTTCACGACGGTCGCCGTCTCATCTGCCCCAGGCCCGAACGGCAAGCCGCAGGAAACCCGCAGCGCAGCGACCCAGCGTCTGGTGACGCCAGACCAGATTGCGGAGCTGACCCGGACGAATGCAATCGTCTTCCTGACGGGAGCCGGTCACACGAGTGATCCGATCCTCGTCCGGAAAACCCAGCCGCATCGCGATGTGCGGTTTGCCGGGATGGCGGATTGGCAAAAGCCGGTCGGCGCGATCGATACGTGACGTTTCAGTTGGCGGGGTCAGCGCGGCGGAGCGGCCATTAACTCCAGAGGCACTTGCGCCCGCGCATAACCCTCCCGCGCCTGCCAGACCCGGATCGTCGCCTCTCGCTGATCGCGGCTGGTCACGACAACCGCTTGACCACGCGCCAAGGGTAGCCAACCAACGCTGCCATTTGACAGGATGCCCCGAACCTCGGTCGCGCGCGTCATGATCGCGCGCTGCCCGCCACTTCGGGCGGCAGCAACGCTGGTGCCCGCCACCATCACCACGAGCACTGCCATTTTCCAGTTCAGCAAGAACGCGAAATCCTTCGCAACCAGCGGGGTTTTCGGCGTTCGGGCAGATTTCCCCGACCGGGCGAGGAGCGACGCGAGCGAGCGGCGCAACTGTTCGCGCTCAGCCGGCTCCAGAGCGGCATCGTTCAGGGCTTCGAGCCGGGCATGCGCAGGCTGGCGCATCAGCTCGGCCAGGCGATGGCGGCTTGCGGCGGCAACATCGGCCTGCGCCGCGCTCGCAGCTTGCCGCGCTTCCGCCAGCCGGTCGCTTGGAGGCTTTCCAGGCCGCTTGCCAGTGCTCATCCGACCAGCCACTCGGCGGCGGGCTTGACGGCTTCCATCGCTTCCAGCCGGAAGCGGGTGAGGTCGCGACGGATGCGGGAGCCGAGCGCAAGCCCATGCCGCTCATTCAACTTGCCGGCATCGAGCCTGGGAATACTGGCGAGCCCGCCGGCCTGATAGAGGGCAACGGCCTGCTCTTCCATGACATGCTCGGCGAGCATGGTGAGAGCGGCGCCATCGGCGATCTTGCCGAGCGCCTTGCCATCGACCTCACCACGCACGCGGTTTTCGATCAGAAAGCGAGCCGAGGCGAACGGTTTTGCGATCTGCATCAGGCGCGGCGCCTCGGCGAGCGCTCCGGCTTCCGCCGTGGCGATGACGATGATCCCAATTTCGACAGCGGCCTCCTTGAGGTCCGGCGCGAGATCGGCCAGCAGCGCCAGCAAGGAGGCCGAGGTGTTGGCGCCGACATCGACGATGGTCGGCAAGCTCGCCTGCGTCATCGCGGCAATCAGCCCGTCGAACTCGGCGCGGGCAGCCCGCCCGCCGCTCTTCTCGATCGCGGCACGATCGGCCCGCATCGGGAAGAAGATGGCCCGGCCTTCCAGCTCGACCAGTCGGCGGCTGGCATCAACCTCGATCACCGGCGCCTCCGGCACGGCCTCGGCGAGCGCGCGGGAGATCAGCGACTTGCCGACGCCGCCCTTTTCCTGGGTGACGAGCAGAATTCGAGCCATGGTCAGTCCTTCTTGAGCAGGTCTTGCAGGGAAGCGAGCTGGTCGCGCCGAAGGTCTTCTTCGGTACGCGCCGGTTCGGAGGAGCGGGATTCCGGCATGACGAGATCGGACGCGAGCCCGAACTTCCTGACCGGCGGTTTCGGCAGGTCCGGGCGAGCCTGACGCTGCTCGGCCTTCGCCTCGCGACATTGCCGCTGACGGCGTACGCTGGCGATGAGGGCGGTGAGCTGGCGTCCGGTCAGAGCCTCGCCGTCGCCGCGCCGGATACCCTGCGCCGACAGGCTGGCGGCGATATCCACCCAGCTCGCTCCGGCAGCATGCAGGGCTTCCAACTGGGTCAGGTTCTCGCGCACGACGGCCATCGCGCCGGAGACAGCACGCCCGCCCGGACCAGAGCCCCCGGGGCGGTCACGGCGGCGGCGATCGAGGTCGCGGGAGAGCTTGGCAAGATCGAGCTTCGGCACGATCGCCATCTAGCATGCTAGGGATTGCCGGATGATCAACCGGACCCATCGAATGCGATGGAGTACAACAGGGGGCTGTTAAGGGCAGCGCTGGGCTGCAATCGGCAACAGGAAAGGCAACCGGAAGGCAACAAGGGTAGGGATATCACACCCCACGCACTGAAGATGCTATTCGGTAACCGCAGCGCCCGAAACGCCCCTCAGGGCCTTGCCGAGCGTCATCGACGCGCTCACGCTGTCTGATATCCCTTCGTGTCAGGATTCGCCGCTGATGGCCAGCCCGCCCGTCTCGCTCACCCTGTCTCTCCCGCCCGAACTGGCCTCGACCCTAAAGGCAGCGGCCTCGCAGCGCGGCTGGACGCCGGAGAGCCTGGCGGCCGATTGCATCGCCCAGTCGCTGGAGGTTGCGATCCGGCATCGCGTCGCACTGGAACGCATCGATCAGGTCGATGCCGCCCTGCTCGAGCTGGCCAAAGCCGTCTCGGCCGTCGAGGAGGCCGGAGCCCCGATCGACCTTTCGGAATTCTGCCGCTACCGGCACGGCGGATGACCGCCTCGCCTCATCGGCTCGGGGCTGGACCGGAAGCCGGCAACTACTACACCAAAGACAGCGCCCGCGAAGCCCGGCCGGACCGGCGTGACGAGTATTATGCGAAAGACGGTGATGGCGTCTGGTGGTCGACGGGCGAGACGATCGTGCGCAATGGCGCGGCGATCGATCGTCAATCGTTCCGCGATCTCTGCGCCGGCATCGATCCACGGACCGGCAACGCGCTGGTGAGAGGCGCAGGCGCTTCCCATAACGCCGGAACCGATATCGTGATGACGCCGGGCAAAAGCGTATCGGTGCTGTGGATGGCCGGCGATCCACAGCAGCGAGAGATCATCGAGGCCGCGCATCGCAATGCGGTTTCGCGGGCGCTGCAATTGATCGTCGACGAGGAGATGGTCGTCGTGCGCTCAGGCGCCGGCGGGGCCATCCGGCACAAGCCGGCAGATCTGATCGTCGGCCGGTTCGATCATTTTACGACCCGAGAGGGAGACCCCAACTGCCATACCCATTGCGTCGTGATGAATGTGGCCGGAGTCCCCGCCGAGGCGCTTTCGGGGCGCTATCGCTACAAGCACCTCACGACGGACCCTGAGCAGGTTTTTAAACTCCAGCGCATGATCGGCGCGGCCTACCGGGCCGAGTTGGCAGCGGAACTCGCGCAGCATCTGGGTGTGCGGTTTCGCGAGGCCGGTCAGGGCCAATGGGAGATCGCCGGAATCAGCCAGGAGCTTCTGGACCGCTTTTCCAAACGCTCGGCGCAAATCGAAGACTATGCCGGATCGGGAGCCAGTCCCGCTCAGCGCGAGATCGCGGCCCTTGCCACCCGTAAGGGCAAGGATCAGGTTCCCACAGGCGACGAACTGGAGGCGCGCTGGCGAGCGGAGCTTGCTGCCCTCGCTGTCGATCCCTGGCAGCAGATGCGGGCTCCGGCCAGCGAGATCGAGCGCACCGCGTCCGGGCCGGAGATCGACCCGCCAGAACTTCCCGGAGAGGGGCCTGTCGCCCGCGCCGCATCCGAGCTGTTCCGCCACGAGAGCGTGATCGAGCGGAAAGACCTCCTTCAACGCGCCTTTGAACTGGCAGGGTTGGCGGGGCTCAGTCCGGATACCGTCGCGGCCGAGCTTGCCGCCTTGCAGGATGACGGCAGGCTCTTGCGGCTCGATGATGAGGCTCGGCCGCAACGCTGGACTACGCCAGCAATCGCAGCCTGCGAGGCCGCGACGCTGCGCTCGGCCGAGCGGCCGGACGAACGCGACTGGCTCGCAGAGGCTGCCGTTGATGCCGCTCTGACCGCAGCCCCTCACCTCTCCGGGGAGCAGCGGGACGCGGTTCGTTCGGTCGCGAGCCGTGACGGCGTTGTCCTGATCGAAGCCGGAGCGGGGACCGGCAAGACGACCACCGCGCGGGCGCTGGTCGACGCGGCCCATCGTTCGGGCCTGAAGGTCGTTGGCCTCTCGCCATCCTGGGTTGCCGCCGATGAGCTGGCCGCATCCACCGGTATCGCGGCGCAGGCCATCGCGCGCTGGCGCCATGATCGGGCTCATGGTGGAGGCCCACCGCTTGACGACCAGACACTGGTGATCCTCGACGAGGCCGGCATGGTCGGCACGCGCGACATGGAGGCCGTGCTGACGGCGGCGCGCGATGCCGGCTCCAAGGTCGTGCTGGTCGGCGATCGTCGGCAGCTTGCTTCTGTGGCCGGGGCAAGCGCCCTCAGGGCCGTCGCGGATATGATCGCCCGCTCCGCCGCGATGACGGAGGTTCGACGCCAGGAGGTGGACTGGCAGAAGGCTGCCACCGTCGTGATGGCGCGTGGGGATTCCGAAGCGGGCCTGCGCGCCTACGCGATGCATGATCGGCTGGAACTGGTCTCCGGCAGCGAGGCCGCGCAGGAACGCACGATCGCGGCATGGCGGGAACTCCGGCAGGCCTACGGCGATGACGTGCTGATCGTGACCCGGCGCAATGATGATGCTGCCGATCTGAACCGTAAGGCACGCGAATTGCTGAAGCAGGACGGGCGGCTTGGGCCGGACGCCATCGCGTTGCCATCGATCGACCGCGCCGACAAGCCGGTGAGGCTCGCGCTCGCGATCGGCGACCGACTCCGGTTCGGCGAGACCTTACCGGAGCACGGCATCCGCAACGGCAACCGTGCGACGGTGCGGGCGATCGTCCTGACGGAATCAGAAACGCCCCGCGTCACGCTCGATCTCGACGACGGGCGCAGCCTTGAGGTGAAGTGGCGCGAGCTGGCGCGGGAGCCCCGCTATGGGCGCAAGCGGACGCCGCCTCGCATCGTGCATGCTTACGCGGGCACGGCGCATTCGGTGCAGGGGCGCTCGGCGGCGGCATCGGTCGTCCACATCGCTCGTGAAACGGACGCACGCGAGGTCTATGTCGGCCTCAGCCGGCATCGCCATGACACCCGCATCATCGTCGAGCGCGATAGGCTCGATGCGCTTTGCCGGCAGCGCCAGGCCGATCCGCGCCTTCCGGCTAGCAATACGGCGGTTCAGGAAAGGCTGTTCGCAGAGGCGGCACGCTATCGCGACAAGGCCAATGTGATCGAACATGTTGCCGACAGGGAGGCGTTCCTGCGGCGTGGAGATGTTCGGCTGGCACAGGTCGAACGAGGGCGTACAACCAGTACGCTACTGGCGTCGCGTCTTTTGCGCGACGCGATGCGCTGGCTTAAGCGTTCTTCGCACGCCTTGACCCGACTTAGCGTTGCTCTCTCCGTCCAGCGTGACGGGACGGTTCAAGCGAGAACGGGAGAGACATTGGCGAGGCGGATCGAAGGCCTGTTGCGCCCAGGGCGGGAGAGGAGCCGCCAGCCTCGACCTGATAGGGATCACTCGCCTGAACGGTGAGATTGCAGATAAGGACACTTGTTTACGATGCCCCATGGGGGGCGCCCAGGCAGCCTTGGCCGGAATAGCCTCATGCAGGAAGGCGGTCATCTCGCCTACCTGCATCGACCTGGCGAAGAAGTAGCTCTGCGCTTGGGTGGCGCCGGCCTAGCGCAACTCATTCAATTACTCCAGGTGTTGTTGTTCGCCGTCAGCCAACGGTCCTGCATATTCCCGATGTACGACGGCTCAAGTTCGCGCCAGGGCGGCACGAGACTTGATCGTAGCGGCCGGGGCGAGGACGGCCCTCATCGAGCGGAGCTCGCCGTGGGAGAATGGCTAAGAGCCCGTCCCGAAAGGGTTGAGCGACTGGGGCACTCGTGATTCCAAGGGGTTGTTCAGGCCATCTTGGAGCGAGCGATGTGGACCCCAGCCACT
>NZ_JBHSLW010000022.1:0-99373 GCF_042657265.1 Allobosea eneae | reverse complement strand
AGTGGCTGGGGTCCACATCGCTCGCTCCAAGATGGCCTGAACAACCCCTTGGAATCACGAGTGCCCCAGTCGCTCAACCCTTTCGGGACGGGCTCTCAGGAATGTCCCCCAACTATCGTCCGATTGTTGAGAGATACGCACCATCTTAAGTGATTATAGCTGTGAGTATGCGAGCGTGAGGCCAAGAAAGGTCACCCATTCGCGCCCCAGCCAGTGACGTCGGAGACAAATCCCTAACACTTAGAATATTCTTCCCAATTTCAGAAACAATAGCCTGGGAATTGATCGAAGTCTTAATCTCAAAAGTTGCAATCGCGCCTTCTTGAAAAATCAAATCGTGACCACTAGCAAAACGCAATCGAGGCATAGATTTCAGCATGAGAACGATATCTTGCTGTTTCGAGCGTCCTCCTTTTGCATCAACGATCACTCCGCTAACGACGCTCGTCATTTCGGGTAGATGATTTGTAAGAAAATCTTGAATTAAGCTCTCTCTAGCAGCACCTGCGGTGGCTGCATGCCCCAAGACTTTAGTCATGTCATACTGGGCTCTGAGTGCAGCTACTGCACCTTCACAATATTCTAGAAGCGGTGATTTCCTATCCTCCGCAACTGACACGCGAATGTCCATCTAAGCCTCTCGATTAACTGTCGATCACCGTTACGCCCGCTTTCTCATCAACCTCACCCTCTACCTCCCTTCACCCCGGCAGCCGATACTCCCTGAACATCTCCCGCAGCGCCGTCTTCTGGATCTTGCCCGTCGCGGTGTGCGGGATCGCCTCGACCAGCACGACATCGTCGGGCAGCCACCATTTCGCAACCTTGCCGGTCATGAAGGCGAGCATCTCCTCGCGGCCGGGCGTCCTGCCGGGCTTGGGCACGATCACCAAAAGCGGCCGCTCGTCCCATTTCGGATGGGCGACGCCGATCACCGCCGCCTCCGCCACGTCGGGATGGCCGATGGCGAGGTTTTCGAGCTCGATCGATGAGATCCATTCGCCGCCCGACTTGATCACGTCCTTGGAGCGGTCGGTGACCTGCATGTAGCCATGCGGATCGATGGTCGCGACGTCGCCGGTGTCGAAGAAGCCGTGCTCGTCGATGATCGGCTGGTCGTGCCGGTAATAGGCGCCGGCGACCGCCGGCCCGCGCACCTTCAGCCGCCCGAAGGTCTTGCCGTCCCAGGGCAGGTCGGCGCCGTCATCGTCGGTCAGGCGGAACTCGACACCGAACTGCGGGTGGCCCTGCTTGACCTTGAGATCGTAGAGCGCATCGCCCTCGAGCCCGTCATAGACCGGCTTGATCGAGCAGAACGAGCCGATCGGGCTCATCTCGGTCATGCCCCAGGCATGGTCGACGGTAACGCCATACTTTTTCTCGAACGCCTCGGTCATCGCCCGCGGGCAGGCCGAGCCGCCGATCACCACGCGCTTCAGCGTGTCGAGCCGCCCGCCGGTCGCCTCCAGATGCTGGAGCAGGCCGAGCCAGACGGTCGGCACCGCCGCGGTCAGCGTCACCTTTTCATCGTTGAGCAGTTCCAGCAGCGAGGCGCCGTCGAGCTTCATGCCGGGCATGACCAGCTTCGCCCCGGTCATCGGCGCCGAGAAGGCGAGCGACCAGCTGTTGGCGTGGAAGAGCGGCACCACCGGCATCACCACCGTGCGCGCCGACAGGCCCATATAGTCCGGCTGGGCGCAGCCCATGGCGTGCAGCACATTGGAGCGGTGCGAATAGAGCACGCCCTTGGGTCCGCCGGTCGTGCCCGAGGTGTAGCAAAGCCCGGCCGCGGTGTTCTCGTCGAACTCCCCCCAGGCGAAATCGGCATCGGCCTCGGCGAGCCAGTCCTCGTAGGCGATCGCATCCCTCAGCGAAGTTTCCGGCATATGCGCCGCATCGGTCAGGACGATGTAGCGCTCGACCGATGGCAACTTGTCCTGCAGGCCCTCCACCAAAGGCACGAAGGTCAGGTCGAGGAAGAGCAGCCGGTCCTCGGCGTGGTTGATCAGCTGGGCGATCTGCTCCGGGAAGAGCCGCGGATTGACGGTATGGGTGATCGCGCCCATGCCGCTGATGCCGTACCAGAGCGCCAGATGCCGGTCGGTGTTCCAGGCGAGCGTCGCGACGCGGTCGCCGAGGCGGATGCCTTCCCGCGTCAGCCTTTTGGCGATCCGGAGCGCGCTCTGGCGGATAGCGGCATAGGTGGTGCGCCGGATCGGCCCTTCGACGCTGCGCGAGACGACTTCGCGCGTGCCGTGCTGGATCGCCGCGTGATCGATGATCCGGTGGATCAGCAGCGGCCAATTCTGCATCAGCCCAAGCATGCGTTTCTCCCTGTCGTCTCGCTTCGCTTTTTGGCAGCATAGTCAGCGGACGGCCCGCGGCGAAAGCCCTCGCCTCCGGCTTGGAGATGAGTTAGTTTACAAGTAAACGATCTAGGGATGAACGCCTTGTCAGTGCCGCGCCCAATCCCCGCCCCGGACCCCATCGAGCCCGATCGCGTCTGGTTCCGCTTCATGCGCCTGCACCAGCGCATGCTCGGCCAGATGACCGCGCGTATCCGCGAGCTCGGCCTTTCCATCCCGCAATTCGACCTGCTGTCGACCCTGACCGAGCGCGAGGGCATCAGCCAGAGCGAGCTCGCCGAACGGCTCTATGTCACCAAGGGCAATGTCTCTGGCCTGGTCGACCGGCTGGTCCAGGCGGGCCTGGTCGAGCGCCGCGCCATCGTCGGCGACCGGCGCTCCTATGCCATGCACCTGACACCGGAGGGCCGCCGACTCGCCGAGGCCGGCATGGCGACGCAGCGCGACTATGTCGCCCAGACGCTCGGCAAGCTGCCGACGGAGGACCTCGCCGAGCTCGACCGGCTGGTCCTGGCCTGGCGCGAGCGCGCCCGCGCCCTCGACACGGACCAGGGCTGATGTTCGCAGGCCTGGCCTATGCCGGCGGCGGCAATCGCTGCTACTGGCAAGGCGGCTTCTACGAGACCGTCGCGCCTGAGATCGGCCTGAAGCCACGCCGCATCGTCGGCGCCAGCGCCGGGGCCGGGGCGATGCTCTACAATGCGCTTGGGCTGGGCCCAGCCGTGCGCGAAATGCTGCGCGAGGCCTGCACCGGCCGCACCTCCGAGGTCGACTGGGCCGCGTTTCGCCGCGGCGGCAGGCTCTTTCCGGTCGCCGAGATGTATCGCAGCATGCTCACGAGCCTGTTCACGCCCGAGCGGCTGGCAGCGCTGAAAGTGCAGGCCGATTTCCTGATCGCGATCTCGCGGCCGCCGCGCTTCTGGCCGCTGCCCGTCATCACCACCATCGGCATCGGCGCCTACCAGCTCGAGAAGCGCCTGCGCCGCCCGGTGCATCCGACCGTGGGCCGGAAACTCGGCTTCCGGCCCGATCTGATCCGGATCGCCGACTGCTCCGATCCCGAGGCGCTGGTCGATGCGCTGATGGCGAGCGCCGCCGTGCCGCCGTTCATGCCGGCCGGCAATATCGGCGCCCGCGCCGCGCTCGATGGCGGTCTGGTCGACAGCGCCCCGGCCTGGGCGCTGGCCGAGATGGAGGCTGCGGGCGAGCAGACGCTGGTGCTGCTGACCCGCCCCTTCGCCGAGGTGCCGCAGGTTCCAAACCGTACCTATGTTCGCCCCTCGCAGGTGATCCCGGTCAGCCAGTTCACCATCCGCAACTGGGAGGGCATCCGCTTCGCCTATGAGCTCGGGGTGAAGGACGGGGAGGATTTCCTGAGGATGATGCAGAGGCGGAAGGCGGGCTGAGCACAGCCAGTGCCACCCACCTCGTCATGCTCGCCCTTGTGGCGAGCATCCACGTCTTGAACATCGCATTGCGTCCGGAAAGACGTGGATGGTCGAGACAAGCCCGACCATGACGGGTGCGGTTCCGCCGCCTGCCGCAATACTCTACGACTTGTGCTCCTCCCGCCGGATCACCCGATGGCTTCGATCAATCTCACTGCCTCCGCCACGAGCCTGCGCGCCGGTTTGCTGGCCCGCCGCTTCAGCGCCCACGACCTGCTCGAGGCGACCTTCGCCCGCATCGATGCGCTCAACCCCACCCTCAACGCCATCGTCGCGCAGGATCGCGACGCCGCGCGCGCGATGGCGGCGGAGGCGGACCGACGCATCGCTTCCGGCGAAGCCCGCGCGCTCGAAGGCCTGCCGATCACGATCAAGGATGCTTTCGACGTCGCCGGCCTGCCCTCCTCCGGCGGCCTGCCCGCTTACAAGGAGCGCATCCCGCAAGAGGATGCCGCCGCCGTCGCCCGCCTGCGCGCCGCCGGCGCGGTCATCCTCGGCAAGACCATGGTTCCGGTCTTCTCCGGCGATTTCCAGAGCTACAATCCGGCTCATGGCATCGCCAACAACCCGTGGAATCCCGAGTATTCGCCCGGCGGCTCTTCGGGCGGGGCGGCGGTCGCGGTCGCCACGGGGATGAGCGCCTTCGAGCTCGGCTCCGATCTCGGCTCCTCGATCCGCTGGCCGGCACAGGCCTGCGGCGTCTTCGGCCTCAAGACCAGCTGGGGCCTGGTCTCGACCTGGGGCCTGATCCCGCCGCCGCCGGAACGGCGCACCTTGCGCAATGCCGACCTCGTCGTCGCCGGCCCGATCGCCCGGGCGACCGAGGACCTCGACCTGATCCTGCCGGTGCTGGCCGGACCGCGCGACCCGAATGTAGCGGGAGCGTCCCTGCCCGCCCCGCGCAAGCTGGACGCAAAGGGCCTGCGCGTCGCGCTCTGGGCGCAGGAGCCGTTCGCGCCGGTCACGAAGGAGGTCTCGGACACGGTGCGCGAAGCCGGACGACGCCTCGCTGAGGCCGGAGCCCTCGTCGACGAGGCCGCCCGCCCCGGCTTCCGCTTCAGCGAGGCCTATGAGGTCTATGCGCTCCTGAACCACGCCGTCGTCGCCTATGGCCTGCCGCCGAAGGTCCGCGCCCGCATCCAGGCGCAGGCTGCGAAGTTCGCGCCGGGCGACCTCTCGCATCAGGCTCTGCAGGCCCGCGGCGCGAGGATGACGCCCGGCCTCTACCAGCAGCTCCACCAGCGCCGCCTCGCGTTGAAGCGGCAATGGGCCCGATTTTTCCAAAACTACGACGTGCTGCTCTGCCCGCCCGCCCCGGTCGCAAGCCAGAAGCACGACCATCTGCCCGATTTCCACGCCCGCCGGCTCGACATCGACGGCGTCGAGCGACCCTATCTCGACTTCCTGTGCTGGGCGAGCCTCGCCACCGGCTCCGACCTGCCTTCGCTGAGCGCCCCGGTCGGGTTCTCGCCGGCGGGACTGCCGACCGGCGTCCAGATCATCGCCCCCCTCGGCGAGGACCGGACGGCGATCGCGGTTGGGGCGATGCTGGAGACGCTGGGCGGCGGCTATCGCGTGCCGCCAATCGCTGCGTCCTAGCCGTTCAGCCAGTCTGCCAGCGACGGCCGGAGGTTGCCGTCGCGCCCGATCATCTCCGGCGCGGCCAGCATCGCGTTCAGCACCGCCTCCTGCGTCGCTTCGGCGGCGGCACGGAAGGGCAGATCGATCCGGTTCTCGTTGAGGGCAGTGAGCGGGACGAGGTCGGCCTCCTCAAAATGCGCGATCCGGCTCGCGGTCGAGAAGGCGATGGCGATGTCGCCGCTGCCATTGCCCCAGAAGGCGCCAAGGCGCGCCAGGCCGGCGCCGCAGCGCCGGGCGATGCGGGTGAGCTGCCGGCTCTCCAATGGCAGGTCGGTCGCCAGGATGATGATCACCGAGCCGCGCTCCGGCGGCTGGACCGGGTTCGCAGCCGGCGGCAGCGGGCTGCGCCCATCGGGCAGGACGAGATCGCCGGCATTGCCGAAATTAGCCTGCACCAGCACGCCGACCGTGAAGCTGCGATCGTCGAGTTCGATCAGGCGCGAGGCGCTGCCGATGCCGCCCTTGAAGCCGAAGGCGCTCATGCCGGTGCCGGCGCCGACCGCGCCTTCCTCGACCGGCCCGCCGCTGGCAGCATCGAGCGCCGCTTCCGCATCGGCGATGGTCAAGCGCCGCGCCCTGATATCGGAGAGGAAGCCGTCATTGCATTCGAGCACGAGCGTATTGACCGTGCCGGTGCTGCGGCCGATCTCGGGATTGCCGGCGAGCGCCCGACCAACCAGCGCCTCGATTCCCGCCGCGACCGCAAAGGTGTTGCCGAGCAGCAGTGGCGTCTCGATCTGGCCGAGTTCGGCGAGCTGCATCAGCCCGGCGCTCTTGCCGAAGCCGTTGATGACCTCGACGCCGGCCCTGACCTTCTCGCGGAAGAGGTCGCCGCCATGCGGTAGCACCGCGGTGAAGCCGGTGCGGATATCGCCCTCGCGGATCGTGCGGTGGCCGACAGTGACGCCCGATACGTCGGTGATCGCATTGAGCGGCCCCGGCGGCAGCGAGCCGCAGATCAGGCCGTAATCGCGTGCCCGCTTGCTCAAGGCAGTCTCCTGTTGCGATCACCCGGCCGTGTTGAACACGGCCTCGATCGCGTGGCCGTCGGGATCGATGACGAAAGCGGCGTAATAATGCGGGCCGTAATGCGCCCGCAGGCCCGGCCTGCCGTTGTCGCGCCCGCCATGCTGAAGCGCGGCGCGATGAAACTCGTCGACGGCCTGCCGGCCGGGAGCCGCGAAGGCGACGTGGAAGCCCGGTCCCGGCGGCCGCTGTCCATCAGGGCGATGCTTCAGGGCCAGCGCGTCACCGCCGCCCGCAACGCCGTAGCCAACCGCCTGGTTGCTCTCGCCGGGCCGGAGGTCGCTCCAGACCCGGACGTAACCGAGCGGCGCCAGCACCGCATCGTAGAATGCGGTCGCGCGCTCGATATCGGCCACCCCAATGGAGAGGTGATGCAGCATCGGCCAGGTCGGCACGCTCACGCCGCGGCCTTGACCTTCGCCACCGTCAGGCGTGGCCGCCCGCCAGCCAGTTCCTCGCGCAGCACCAGCCGCTCATCGGCAGCGATCAGGCCGAGCGGCACGTCATGCGTCGGCATGACGGCCGTTGCCGACTTGTTAAGGAAAACGATGACCGGGCGGTTGCCGGCGGCAGCCCAGCGGCGCAGCTGGGTCAGATAGGGTTCCTTGCGCCAGGCCTGCGGCGCGCCGGGATCGAGCTGAACGAAGAGCCATTTGGTCGCCGGGTCCATGGTGAGGACGAAGCGGGCTTTGTCGGGCTTCCACTCCGGCCCGAGGAAGGTCTGCGTCATCCAGAGGCAGAA
This sequence comes from Allobosea eneae, assembly GCF_042657265.1. Classification (NCBI taxonomy): domain Bacteria; kingdom Pseudomonadati; phylum Pseudomonadota; class Alphaproteobacteria; order Hyphomicrobiales; family Alloboseaceae; genus Allobosea; species Allobosea eneae. Next base: position 92,150 of record NZ_JBHSLW010000022.1, on the reverse strand, counting down.
GAAGGCGCGGCAATGGTCCGGCCGCGTTGCATGGATGCCGCAGCCCCGTCCGGGCAGGCAATGCTTGCACCAGCTGCCGGCGACGCTCTCGACGGCGGGCACGTCGTAGACCTTGCAGCACAGCGTGCAGCTGCCGCAGTCGCGGCCGGGAGCCGGCTGGTTCACCATGCGGGCGGGATCGATCATGCAGGCCCTTCTCGAAAGCGCGCGGAACCATGCGCATCGCCGCTGCGGCTGGCAAGCCGATTTAGAAGCGCTCGAAGGAAAGCAGAGCTTCTCTTGATGCTGCTTCAACCACCGGATCATCCCGGCGGAGCGAAGCGGAGACCCGGGACCCATTCCTGAACCGTTCCGGAATGGATCCCGGATCGGCGCGGCTCCGCCGCTTGTCCGGGATGACAAGTAAATGCTGCATGGGCTATTCAAGATTCCGACGAGCGCGGCCCGCCCCGCGCCAGACTCTGCCCCGTCCTGCAGGAAAATCGCTCAGCGCTTGCGCAGGGCGCGGTCTATGCTCGCATAAACGACGCATAAGCATCGGGAGCCGGAAATGCTGACCAACCTCGCCGTCCGCGACATCGAGACCCTCGTCCACCCCTATACCAATCTGGCGGTGCATCGCGAGGTCGGCCCGCTGGTGCTGGAACGCGGCAAGGGCGTCTATGTCTACGACGTCTCCGGCAAGGACTATATCGAGGGCATGGCCGGGCTCTGGTGCACCTCGCTCGGCTATTCCAACGAGGAGCTCTGCGACGTCGCCTATGAGCAGCTGAAGAAGCTGCCCTTCACCCACATCTTCTCCGGCCGCAGCCACGACCCGGCGATCGAGCTGGCCGAGAAGCTTAAGGAGATCGCGCCGGTGCCGATCTCCAAGGTGTTCTACGGCGCCTCCGGCTCGGATGCGAACGACACGCAGGTCAAGCTGGTCTGGTACATGAACAATGCGCTCGGCCGGCCGAAGAAGAAGAAGATCATCTCACGGCTGAAGGGCTATCACGGCGTCACCGTCGCCTCGGCCTCGCTGACCGGCCTGCCGGCCAACCACACCGATTTCGATCTGCCGCTCCCCGGCATCCTGCACACCTCCAGCCCGCACCATTATCGCTTCGCGCAACCCGGCGAGAGCGAGCTCGATTTCTCGGCGCGCCTTGCCGCAGAGCTCGACGAGATGATCCAGCGCGAGGGGCCGGACACGGTCGCCGCCTTTATCGCCGAGCCGGTGATGGGCGCTGGCGGCGCGGTCACGCCGCCGGAGGGCTATTTCGAGGCGATCAACGCCGTTCTAGCGAAATACGACATCCTCTTCATCGCCGACGAGGTGATCACCGGTTTCGGCCGCACCGGCGAGATGTTCGGCACCACCACCTACAAGATGAAGGCCGATACGCTCTCCTGCGCCAAGGCGCTGACTTCGGCCTATTTCCCGCTCAGCGCCGTGCTGATCAACGAGCCGGTCTATGAGGTGCTCGTCGATCAGAGCCGGAAGATCGGCACCTTCGGCCATGGCAACACCTATGCCGGCCACCCTGTGGGCTGCGCCGTCGCGGTCAAGACACTGGAGATCTACCAGCGCGACAGGATCATCGAGCATGTCCGCAAGGTCGCGCCGACCTTCCTGCAGCGCCTGACCAGGCTCGCCGAGCACCCGCTGGTCGGCGAAGCGCGCGGTGTCGGCCTGATCGGCGGCGTCGAGCTCGTCAAGGACAAGGCGAGCAAGGCGCAGTTCGAGGCCAAGAAGGCCGTCGCCGCCAAGTCGGTCTCCTTCGCCCAGGACGAAGGCCTGATCCTGCGCGCCATGGGCGGCGACCGCGTCGCCTTCTGCCCGCCGCTGGTGATCACCGAGGCCGAGATCGGCGAGATGTTCGACCGCTACGAGCGGGCGCTCGCCAGGACGCTCGACTGGGTCAAGGCGGAAGGGCTGCTGGCGGGCTGAAGGAAGGCGCAGAAACCTCTTCGTCTTTCCGGGGCGCCGCGCAGCGGCGAGCCTGGAACCCATGAACACAGGTGAGGCCGGTCTTGGCGCCGCGATCATCACTCTTCCGACATATGCCGGTGTTCATGGGTTCCGGGCTCAGCGCTTCGCGCTGCCCCGGAAAGACGGCGGTGTTTCCCACTCCGCCCCGCGAAACTGTGCCAAAGCTGACCAAAGCCTCGGTGTGACACGAAAAACGTCACGAGAATTTCATGATGCCGCCGCCGGCCCGACCCGATCGGCAGCGACATTGACGGTGCTGACGGCCCAGGAACCGTCGGCGCCCACAACCGGAAACCGAGGATCATGTCTACGCATAAGCCGCGCCACCCCGCGCCCCGTTCCGCCAGCTTCCATGACGCCAGCGCCCGGGAGGCCTATGCATCGCGCTTCCGTCCGATCGCGATTCCTGCCATTGTCGCGGGAACCCGCTGGACCCCGGCCGCGTTGACCTCGCAGCACAGGGACGTTCCGGCGCTCCTGCGCAACGGTTTCGAAGATTGATACGACGACCTCCGACTGAGACCCAAAATGCTTGACCGGCGCAGAGTCCTGCAGACTCTCGCCGGTCTTTTTTTGTCCAGCTTCGGCCTCGGCGGCTACGCCTATGCCTGGGAGCCCGCGCACCAGGGCGTGACCCGCTACCGGCTGAAGCCTGCCCGCTGGCCGGATGGGCGCCGGCTGCGCGTCGCCGTGATCTCCGACCTGCATGTCGGCGGCCCGCACATGCCGGTCGCGCGCGTCCGCGAAATCGTCGACCAGACCAATGCGCTGAAACCCGATCTCGCCTTGCTGCTCGGCGACTTCGTCGCAAGTCGCGCCCGATATCCGGATGATCCGGCGCCAGCGGAATGGGCGGCCGAGCTGGCCCGCCTCGTGGCGTCCGCCGGCCGCTTCGCCGTGCTCGGCAACCATGACTGGTGGCAGGACGAGCGCGCCCAGCGGGAGCTCCAGGGGCCCACCCAGTCGACACTCGCGCTGGAGGCCGCAGGCATTCCGGTCCTGGAGAACCGGGCGATCAGGCTCGATACCAAAGCGGGACCGCTCTGGATCGCCGGGCTCGGCGACCAGGAGGCCTTTGTCCTGCGCCGCCGCCCGCGCGGATTCCGTTATGGCGTCGACGATCTCCCCGCCACGCTCGCCATGGTCGACGACGGCGCGCCGCTGATCCTGATGGCGCACGAGCCCGACATCTTCGCCGAGGTCCCAGGCCGGGTCGACCTGACCCTGTCAGGCCATACCCATGGCGGGCAGGTCAGGCTGTTCGGCTGGTCGCCGATCGTGCCCTCGCGCTACGGCAACCGCTACGCCTATGGCCATGTCCGGGAAAACGGCCGCGACCTCGTCGTCTCGGCCGGGCTCGGCACCAGCAAGCTGCCGATTCGGCTGGGCGCGCCGCCTGAGATCGTACTGATCGAATTGGGCTGAACATTCCCGTATTGCGAGGAGCAAAGCGACGAAGCAATCCAGAAGGGCTCGCTCTGCCGCCCTGGATTGCTCGCGGAGCCTGTCCTCGGTCCTGCCAAAGGCAGGACCCGGGGGGCTCGCAATGACGGTGAAGCGGCGGCGTCCTTAGCGAACGATGACCTTCGCGCCGACCGCAGCGCGGTTGTAGAGATCGATCGCGTCGATGTTGCGCATCCGGATGCAGCCGGACGAGGCCGAGCGGCCGATCGTCTCCGGCTCATTGGTGCCGTGGATGCGGTAGAGCGTGTCCTTGCCGTTCTGGTAAAGATAGAGGGCGCGGGCGCCGAGCGGATTGTCCGGCCCGCCTTCCATGCCGCCGGCGCGCGGCGCCAGATGCGGCCAGCGCGCGATCATCTCGGCCGGCGGGGTCCAGCGCGGCCACTCGGCCTTGCGCTGCATCACCGCGGTGCCGGTCCAGCCGAAGGCCTCGTCGCCGGTCGCGACGCCGTAACGGATCGCCTTCTTGCCCGGCAGGACGAAGTAAAGGAATTTCTCGGTCGTATCGACCACGATCGTGCCGGGCTCTTCGCCGGTCGGATCGTTGATCTCGTAAGGCAGATGCGTGATCTGCGTCTCGAAATTCGGGACGAGCGCCATGTACTCGGCATCGCGGGCCGAAAGCGAGGGCGCATGGACCGTCTTGTACTGGCAGGCGCCGAGAAGAACCGACAGGCCGAGCACCGCTGCGAAAGTCTGCTTCATGAGGTCCACCGCCGGCACCGAAACGATGCTCGTTATGATGAATGCTTCGTTAAAAAACGGTGACCCGACAAGGCACGGCCCGGGTCGAACATGAGCCGGTCTTACGGCGCAAACCTATTTCAGGCAATGAAGTTCCAGCGCTGCTCTGGCGTCTTGCTGCGGTGCAGTGACAATATGGTCACGCTTGCGGCCTACTCGGTTCGGCCTGTTCCTTGACTTCGGAGACCTTCCAGTGACGACGCTCCTGATCAGTCACCCGTCCAGCCTGCGCCATGTCACGCCGCCGGGCCATCCCGAACGCGCCGACCGCATCCGCGCGGTCGAGCAGGCCCTGGAGGATGAGCGTTTCGCGCTCCTGCAGCGCGTCGAGGCTCCCGAAGGCACGCTTGCCCAGGTCGAGCTCTGCCACCCGGCCGCCTATGCCCAGGCGATCTCGGAAGCGGCGCCGCAGCAAGGCCTCGTCCAGATCGACGCAGACACCATCATGTCGCCAGGCACGCTCGCCGCGGTCCTGCACGGTGTTGGCGGCGCCGTCCATGCCGTCGACGAAGTGATGTCCGGGCGCGTCGGCAACGCCTTCAGCGCCATGCGCCCGCCCGGCCACCATGCCGAAAGCGACAGGGCGATGGGCTTCTGCTTCTTCAACAATGCCGCGATCGCCGCCCGCCATGCCCAGCGTGCGCATGGCGCCGGGCGGGTCGCGATCATCGACTGGGACGTCCATCACGGCAATGGCACGCAGGAGATCTTTTGGGGCGATGCCAGCGTGCTCTATGCCTCGACCCATGAGATGCCGCTCTATCCCGGCACCGGCGCCGCATCCGAGCGCGGCGAGCACGGCACCATCGTCAATGCCCCCCTGCGGGCCGGCGACGGCAGCGATGTCTTCCGCGACGCCTTCGAGAGCGCGATCCTGCCCCGGCTCGCGGATTTCCGGCCCGATCTCGTGATCATCTCGGCCGGCTTCGACGCTCACTGGCGCGACCCGCTCGCCAACATCAACCTGACGGAAGCCGATTTCGCCTGGGCGACGCAGAAGCTGATGGAGATCGCCGACCGCCATGCCGGCGGGCGCCTCGTCTCGATCCTGGAAGGCGGCTACGATCTCGAGGGCCTGTCGAAATCGGTCGCGGCTCACGTCACCGCGCTGATGCGCGGGTGAACCCCGCAGCCCTCATCCTGAGGAGCAGGCGAGAGCCTGCGTCTCGAAGGATGCCCCAGTTCGCGAAGATGGCGCCCGCTGGATCATCCTTCGAGACGCGCCTGCGGCGCTCCTCAGGATGAGGGCTGAGCTATACCCGCTCATTCCAGCGGCTCGGTCCCCGCGATCTCGATGCCGAAGCCGGAGAGGCCGACGAAGGCGCGGGTCGAGGACGCCAGGTTGACGATCGAGGCGACGCCGAGATCGCGCAGGATCTGGGCGCCGAGGCCGACCTCGCGCCATTGCTGTGAGCGCAGCGCGTCCGAGCCCTCCTCGTCCTCGACGCTCTTGATCGGCACGCCGGCGGAGCCGTCGCGCAGATAGACCAGCACGCCCCTGCCCTCTTGCTGGAAACGGCGCAGCGCGCACTGGACCGAGGAGGCGCCGCCGAGCACGTCGGCGACGACATTGGCGCGGTGCAGACGGGCCGGCACCTTCTCGCCATCGCCGAGCTTGCCCATGACGAAGGCGAAGTGCTGGGTGTCGTCGAAGGGCGTCACATAGACATGGCCGGTCATCTCGCCGAACTCGGTCTTGACCGGGAAGGAATGCACGCGCTCGACCAGTTTCTCGCGCGCCTGGCGATAGGCGATCAGGTCGGCGACGGTGATCTGCTTGAGGCCGTGCTTCTGGGCAAAGGCGGTGATCTGCGCGCCCTTCATCACCGTGCCGTCGTCGTTGGCGAGCTCGCAGATCACGCCAACCGGCGGCAGCTCGGCGAGCTTGCAGAGATCGACCGCGGCCTCGGTATGGCCCGAGCGCATCAGCACGCCGCCCTCCTTGGCGATCAGCGGGAAGACATGGCCGGGCCGGACGAAATCGGCGGCGCCCATATTGCCGTTGGCGAGCGCCCTGACCGTGTTGGTGCGCTGCTCGGCCGAGATGCCGGTGGTCAGCCCGTGCTTAACGTCGACCGTGATGGTGAAGGCGGTGCCGAGCGGGGCATCGTTGGAGGAGACCATCGGGTCGAGCCGCAGCCGGCGCGCCTCGGCCGCGGTCAGCGGCGCGCAGACGATGCCGCAGGTGTTGCGGATGATGAAGGCCATCTTCTCCGGCGTGCAGAGCGAAGCGGCGACGATCAGATCGCCCTCGTTCTCGCGGTCGTCGTCATCGGTGACGATGACGATCTCGCCGCGCGCGAAGGCTTCGATTGTCTCGGCGACATTGCTTGCGGTCATGGCAGCCTCGCGCGGGCCCTGCAGGCCCAGAAAGTCGTTGGGGGTGACGGCGCCGCCGGTCGCGGCCGTGATGCGCTCGGCGCTCTCGCGCGAGATCCAGGCGGTGGGATCGTTACAGAGTGCCGTGACGCTGGCAGGCGACAGGCCGACCTGCCGCGCAAAGGCGCTGCGCGCGGTCTTGGTTTGCTGTAGCCAGGCGTCGAGCTTCATGGCGCCAAGCTAATACGCCCGCGCTTCATTCGCAATGAAGGGAAGAAAATTTTTCAGTATTACTGGAATCTCAAGTCGGAGCCGTCATAATCGGGCTTGCCCCGACCATCTCAGGCCGAAGGAGGCTCCCATAGGCGCCTTCTTGTCACGAGATTCTCGGGTCTGCGCTTCGCTTCGCCCGAGAATGACGCCTCTGGTCAGCTTTCGAACGGCCAGCGCGGCGCGACCACGCCGACCTGCGCCCGATGGCGCAGATACTGGTCGGCGAGCACGCAGGCGACCATAGCCTCGCCGACCGGCACGGCGCGGATGCCGACGCAGGGGTCGTGCCGGCCCTTGGTGAACATCTCGGTCTCGCCGCCGGTGCGGTTCACCGTGGCGCGCGGCGAGAGGATCGAGGAGGTCGGCTTCACCGCGAAGCGCGCCACGATCGGCTGGCCGGTCGAGATGCCGCCGAGGACACCGCCGGCATGGTTCGACAGGAACAGCGTCTTGCCGTCATTGCCGGCGCGCATCTCATCGGCGTTGTCCTCGCCGGAGAGCTCGGCGGCGGCGAAGCCCTCGCCGATCTCGACGCCCTTGACCGCGTTGATGCTCATCAGCGCCGCGGCGATCTCGGCGTCGAGCTTGCCGTAGATCGGCGCACCGAGGCCCGCAGGCACGCCCTCGGCGACGATCTCCAGCACCGCCCCGATCGAGGAGCCGCTCTTGCGGATGCCGTCGAGATAATCGGCGAAGCGCTCGGCCGCCTTGGCATCCGGGCAGAAGAACGGGTTGTTGCCGACCTCGTCCCAATCCCAGTTGTCGCGATCGACCTTGTGCGGCCCCATCTGGACGAGCGCGCCGCGCACCACCATGCCCGGCACGACCTTGCGGGCGATCGCCCCGGCCGCGACCCGCATCGCCGTCTCGCGCGCCGAGGAGCGGCCACCGCCGCGATAGTCACGGATGCCGTATTTCACGTCGTAGGTGAAATCGGCATGGCCGGGCCGATACTTGTCCTTGATCTCGGAATAATCCTTCGAGCGCTGGTCGACATTGTCGATCAGCAGCCCGATCGAGGTCCCGGTCGTGACCTGCTCGCCATCGGCCTCGCGCGCGAAGACGCCGGAGACGATGCGGACCTGGTCCGGCTCCTGGCGCTGCGTGGTGTAGCGCGACTGGCCGGGCCGGCGCTTGTCGAGGTCGCGCTGGATCTCGGCCTCGCTCAGCGGGATCAGCGGCGGGCAGCCATCGACGACGCAGCCGATCGCAGGCCCATGGCTCTCGCCGAAGGTGGTGACGCGGAAGAGATGGCCGAAAGTGTTGTGCGACATGGAAGCCTGATGTGTGACGTAGCAGGCTTTTAGGCGGGAAAGCCAAAACGTGGAAGTCCATAGGCGCGGGCAGCGTTCCACTTGGCAAGCGGACGCATCTCACCTAAGTTATGACCAATTATTTGGTCAGGAGTGCGATCATGAAATCTGTCGCCCTTGCTGAGGCCAAGGCTCATCTGAGTGCGCTGATCGACGCTGTGGAAGCCGGCGAGAGCATCTCGATTACCCGCCACGGCAAGCCCGTTGCACAACTGATAGCGGCGGAGAAGCCCCCAAAGCCGCTCGATATTGCCAAGCTGCGCGCGCATCTAGCCACGATGCCGATGCAGGAAGAGGACGGCGGTGAATTCATGCGCCGCATCCGTGACGAAGCACGCTATTGAAACTCTACCTGGACACCTCGCTCGTCGTTACCGCGCTGATCATGGAACCAAGCTCCGCAGCCATCGTCGAATGGCTCGAGCGGCAAAACTCTCATCGTTTCGTGATCAGCGACTGGGTCGTTGCCGAGTTCTCCGCGGCGCTGTCCGTCAAACTGCGGTCGAACCGGATTTATGCCGAGGCGCAAGAGCGCGCACTCGCAAAGCTAGCTGATCTGATGACCAGCGAGTTCGAATGCCTTCCCGTGACGAGGGAGCATTTTCGTCAAGCCGCCGCCTTCTGCAATCGCAGCTTCGTTGGGTTACGAGCGGGTGACGCGCTTCATCTGGCGATCGCCGCCAGCTCTACTCTCAAGCTTTGCACCCGAGACAGGCTCCAAGCCGAAGCCGGCGCCGGGCTCGGCGTACTGACCGAGTTCGTGCCCTCATTGCCGTAAGAGCCGGCCGCCTCAATGCCCCGCCGCCGGCACCGCCGGCGCGCCTTCCCAGCGCGTGTTCGCCGGCAGGCTCTCGCCCTTCATGATCACGGTGAGCAGGCCGATCTGGGCGTAGTCGCCGACATGGGTGTCGTAGAGCACGGTCGCCCCGGCGCCGACGCAGACGCCCTTGCCGAGCGTGACGCGACCGACCTTCATCACCCGATCCTCGTAGAGATGGGTCTGCAGCGCGGAATGGGCGTTGACGGTGCAGAAGTCGCCGACCTTGATGCAATCGAACTCGGTGATGTCCGTCGAGTCGAGCCAGACGCCCTGCCCGTACTGCGCGCCGAACAGGCGCAGGAACCAGGGCAGGAACGGCGTGCCGCGCAGATAGTCGAACAGCACCTTGCCGCCCAGGCCCCAGTACAACACGGCGATCGCCTCGGTGCGCATCGCCCAGAACGACCACATCGGCTTCATCACCGGCTTGTAGACGCCCATCAGCAGCCATTTCATCAGCGCGCAGATCAGCGCCTGGGTGATGGCGATGACGACGGCGCAGCCCATGAAGGCGAGAATGAGACCGACCCAGTCGCGATCGAAGATCTTCTGCTGCAGCACGAGATCGACGGCGATGGTGCCGAAGGTGATGAACAGCATCGCCGGGAAGGAGGTGTGCAGCGCCTCGAAGCCGGCGCGCGCCAGTTTCTTGCCCGTCGAGGGCTTGTAGGTCCAGTCGGCGCCGAGATCGACCTTCTGCCGCGTCGGCAGCTTGATCGGCGGCGAGCCGAACCAGGTGTCACCGGCGCTCATCAGCTCGTTGGCCGGCGGCTTCGACTTGATGCCGATCAGCACCTTGTCGGGAATGACGGCGCCGGGCGGTACGACCGCGTCATTGCCGACGAAGACCTGCTCGCCGGTGCGGGTCATGTCGAGGCGCATATAGCCGCGCCGCATGTCCTCGTCCCCGAAGATCACCTCGTCGGCGATGAAGTTGCCGGCGCCGATGCCGGTGATGTCATAACGGCCGGAAAGATTGGTCGAGATCTCGGCGCCCTGCCCGATCCGTGCGCCCATCATGCGGTACCAGAAGCGCATATAGATCGTCGCGAACAGCGAGGACAGCGTCTCCAGCGTCACCTCGGTCGCCAGCGCCACCGTCCATTTGCGGGCATAGAAGCCGGAATGGATCGAATAGGTGCCGGAGGAGACACGCGGCAGGATCGCCCAGCGCAGCACGCAGATCAGGAAGACCGTTATACTGATGAGGCCGATCGCCGTCGGCCAGGTCAGGAGGGGCAGGTACCAGAGATAGCTGACGTCCGACCAGGTCGCGACCCAGTTGTCTATTCTGTCGAACAGCCAGAAGGCCGGGAAGATCGGCAGCAGGCTGATCGGCGGCAGGACGATCAGCATGACCACGTAGAACAAGGTCATCGCCGCGCGCCGCCGTCCGGTCGCTTTTGCTTGCGGCGGCAGGGCCTCAAGATCGACCATGCCTTTCTTGCGGGCCGGCGAGCCGTCCCAGATCTCGGCCGTGCCGACGGTCGCGCCGGGCGCGATCGCGGTGAGATCGCCGATCTCGGCATGGTCGCCGATATGGCAGCCATGGCCGAACACCACCGCGGAGCCGGCATAGACGTCCTTGCCGATGCTGATCTTGCCAATGATGAAATCGGCCCCGATCGCCTCGGCATTGGCGAATGTCGTCTTGGAGCCGAGCGTCGTGCCGTCACCAAGCTCGATCAGGTCGATGGCGCCGGCCTCGTAATCGGAGATGATGACGTCGCGCCCGACCTTGGCGCCGAGCAGGCGCCAGTAGAAACGCATCACCGGCGTGCCCTGCAGCCATTTGATGTGCACGAGCCCGGCGACGCGCGAGGCGAACCACCAGCGGAAATAATAAACGCCCCAGAGCGGATAGGTGCCGGGCTTGGTCCGGCCGAGCACCAGCCATTTCAGGCCGATCGCGATGAAACCGGTGACGATGGTGATCGCGACATAGATGCCGAGCAGCGCAAAGACCTGCGCCATCGCCGACAATTCTTCGCCCGAGAGCAGCATATAGCTGACGAAGATGCCGAGCCATTGCGCCGTCGACAGGCTGATGATGATCGGCAGCGCGATCGCCTGGGCCAACCCGCAGAGGAAGCGGCGGCGCAGCGGCGGCGGCGTGAAGGAGAGGTCCTCCTCGGCCCGCACGCCACGCGCATCGAGCAGTTCCGCTATCGCCCGCAAGGTGCGCGCGCCATAGACGTCCTGCAAGGTGATGCCGGCATAGGCCGGCGTCTCGCGCACGATCGAGATGAAGCGCGCCGCCAGCAGCGAATGGCCGCCGAGATCGACGAAGAAGTCGGCCTCCAGCGGCAGCGCCTGTGCCCCGAGCACGCGCTTGGCAGCGTCCAGCAAGGCAGCCTCGGTCTCGTTGCGCGGCGGCTCCTGCTCGCCGCTCGCGGCCGGCGCCGTCAACGGCGCGGCCTTCAGCATCTTGCGGTCGACCTTGCCCGAGACCATGCGCGGCAGCGAGCCGACCGGCTCGAAATGCGCCGGGATCATGTAGGGCGGCAGCTTTTCGCGCAGCGAGGCGCGCAGCACCTTGCCCTCGATCTGCACACCGGGCTCGCCGACCAGGAAGGCGACGAGCCGCTCGATGCCGTCATCACTGCGCAGCACCACGGCGGCCTGGCTGATGCCGGCCTCGTCGGACAAGGCCGTCTCGATCTCGCCGAGCTCGACGCGGAAGCCGCGGATCTTGACCTGGTCGTCGATACGACCGTGGAAGACGATGTTGCCGTTCTCGTCGAGGCTGACGGCATCGCCGGAGCGATAGAGCATCGGGTCGCTGCCACTTCCGCCGAACGGATTGGCGATGAACTTCTCGGCCGTGAGCTCGGGGCGCAGATGATAGCCCTTGGCGACGCCGGGACCACCGATCAGCAACTCGCCCTGCTGGCCGACGCCGGTCAGCTTCATCTCGTCGTCGACGATATAGGCGGTGTAGTTCGGGATCGGCTTGCCGATGGTGACGGTCTCGCCCGGCTCGACCGGGGCAGCCGTCGCCACCACCGTCGCCTCGGTCGGCCCGTAGGTGTTGAAGATGCGCCGGCCGGGTTTCGACCACTTCTGCACGATCGAGGGCGGCAGCGCCTCGCCGCCAAGCAGGATCAGTTTCAGCGATGGCACGTCGGCCGGCAGGATGCCGAGCAAAGTCGGCACCGTGTCGATCACGGTGACGCCGGCCTCGGTCAGGATCGAAGGTAGCTTCTCGGCGTCGCCCATCATCTGCGGCGTCGCGACGAACAGGGTCGCGCCGACGAGATAAGGCGTCCAGATTTCCTCCATCGACAGGTCGAAGGCAACGGAGGCGCCCTGGAAGACGACATCGTCCGGCCCCATGCCGTAGAGCGCGTTCCCCGAGCGCAAGAAATGGCAGATGTTGCGCTGGCTGATGACGATCGCCTTGGGCGTACCGGTCGAGCCCGAGGTGTAGATCAGATAGGCGGGATGGTCGGGGGTCAGCCCCGCTGCCCGCGCTGGCATCGCCTGACCGTCGCTCGCCTGTGCGAGTTGCTGCGGGCACCAGACCGTGCGTTCGGTGGCTGCGGCGCGCGCCTTCCAGTCGGTCTGCGTCACCAGCCCCTTGGCGCTGGCATCGTTGAGGCAGATGGCGATGCGCTCGACCGGCGCCTCGGCGTCGAAGGGCAGCCAGGCGGCGCCCGACAGCGTGATCGCGATCTGCGCCACCAAGAGCTCGATGCCGCGCGGCATCCACAGGCCGACCATGTCGCCCGGCCCGACTCCGGACAGCGCGAGCCCGCGCGCCTGCGCCTGCGCCTCTGCCCAGACCTGCGCATAGCTCAGCCGCCGCTCGCCGGAGATCAGCGCCGTGTGGTCGGGACGTGCCGAGACGCTCGCTGCAAAGATCTCGGCGAGCACCTCGTCGCGCAGCAGCTCTGGCCGCCTTTCGCCCGCCAGCATGGCGAGCGCGGTCGCGCCCGAATCGGCAGTGCCGGCCGAAACTGTGGTGATGTCGTTCATCCTGCCCCGCTGCAGGCTTCGGAACCGCGCGCCCCGAGCCCGCACCTCACGCCGGACGCCCGCCTCCCCGCGGCGATGCGTCGACCCAATCTCCGACCAGACATCCGCAGCCGCGCGGAAGCTCGCCTGCCGGCTGTTCCTGCGCAGATGTGACTGAACCGGGGCTGAACGGCAAGCGCGAAGGTGAGGCTCGGTTAAGCGCCCAGCCGCTTCGGGCGCCAGGCGGTCACATCCAAGTCGCCTTGTCGCCCTCGACCACCAGGATCTTGCCCTGCCAGATCTCGACGCGCGCCGCGTCCGCCGTGCCGACGGCGCCGATCAGCGCCAGCACCGCCCGCGCCACGCCGCCATGGCTGACCATCACCGTGTCCGGCGCCAATGCTTCCAGCACCGGCCGGATGCGCTCGGCCAGCATGCGATAGCTCTCGCCGGCTGGCGGCACGAACCCCCATTTGTCGCTTTCGCGGGCGCGGGCAAGCTCGCGCTCACGGCTGCGGATCTCGCGCCAGGTGAAGCCTTCCCAGTCGCCGAAGGTCAGCTCGCGCAGACGCTCGTCGATGCGGAAATCGTCCGGCGGCAGATCGAGCTCGCGGCGCAGGATCGTCATGGTCTCCCGCGCCCGCTCCATCGGCGAGCAGAGATAGTCCACGCTCGCGTAATCCGGCGTCAGCGCCTTGAGCCGGCGGGCCGCCTCCTCAGCCTGCATGCGACCGAGCGCGTTGAGCGGAATATCCTTCCCGCCCTGCAGACGCCCCTCGCGATTCCAGTCGGTCTCGCCATGGCGGACGAGGAAGAGGCGACCGGGAATCGTCAGCGGAATCATGCTTCGCCTCATGCACGCTGCCGACAGCAAGGTCAAAGCGGCGAAAGCGCCGCAGGACCCTGCTCACTGCCTCGTGAGCTTTGTGGTGGCCGCGTCCCGCAGCCCTGTGTAAGAGGCAGGCAATCGCATCGACATGATCGCCGCATGACCGCCACGCTGACATTGCCGGATGGCCGCAAGCTCGACCTCGGCGGAAGGCCCCTGCTGATGGGCGTGGTCAACGTCACCCCGGATTCCTTTTCCGATGGCGGTCTTTTCGCCGATCCCGCCGTGGCGGTCGCGCATGGGCTGACGCTGGCGCGGCAGGGCGCCGACATCGTCGATGTCGGCGGCGAGTCGACACGGCCGGACCATACCCGCCTCGATGCGGCAAGCGAGCTCGCCCGGGTCATGCCGGTGATCGCCGGCATCGCCGCGCAGAGCGACGTTCCGATCTCGATCGACACCTACAAGGCCGGAGTCGCCGACGCCGCGCTCAAGGCCGGCGCCTCGATCGTCAACGATGTCTGGGGCGCGCAGCGCGAACCCGCCATCGCCGGCGTCGCGGCGCGCCATGGTGCCCCCATCGTCCTGATGCACAACCGCGAAGAGGTCGATTCCGGGCTCGATATCCTGGCCGAGGTCCTGCGCTTCCTCGAACGCTCGATCGCGATCGCCATCGAAGCTGGCGTGCCGCGCAGCCAGATCGTCGTCGATCCCGGCATCGGCCGCTTCGGCAAGACCGCCGAGCAGTCTCTCTTGTTGATGAAGGAGCTTCGCCGCCTCGGCGAGCTCGGCTGCCCGGTCCTACTCGGCGCCTCGCGCAAATCGGTGCTCGGCCACGTCATCGGCAAGACGGTCCCGGCTCGGCGCGTCGCCGCCAGCATCGCCGCGCACCTTTACGGCGTCACACAGGGCGCCGCCATCATCCGCGCCCATGACGTCGACGAGCATGTCGACGCCTTGAAAATCTGGGCAGCGATCGGAGCAGCACGATGAGCGCGACCGGGCAGATCTTCATCGAGGCGCTCGACCTCTACGCCTATCACGGCCATTTCGCCGAGGAGGGACGGCTCGGCCAGCGCTTCTCGATGGACCTCGTCCTCGACTGCGACCTGCGCGCCTCCTCGCTCAGCGACGACATCGCCGACACCGTCGATTATGGCGAGGTCGTCGGCCTGGCCACGCGCACCTTCTCGGGCAAGCGCTTCAAGCTGCTGGAAGCGGCGGCGCGGGCGCTGGCCGAGGCGATCCTGGCGGAATATCCCGCCGTGACCAAGGTCGCGGTCACGCTGCGCAAGCCCGCCCCGCCCATTCCGGGCCGCATGGATTCGGTCGGGGTCAAGCTGGACTTCACGCGGTGAAGGTCGAGGCGACCCTCGGCTTCGGCGGCAATCTCGGCGATCCCGTGGCGGCCTTCGCTGCGGCCCTGTCGCGGCTGCGCGCGCACGCCGCCGTCGAGGTCAAGGCCGTGTCCTCGGTCTGGCGCACAGCGCCCTGGGGCAAGCTCGACCAGCCGGAATTCCGCAACATGGCGGCGCTGATCGAGACCACGCTTCCGGCCGAGGACCTGCTCGCGCTCTGCCTCGCCATCGAGCGCGAGAGCGGCCGCGAGCGACGCGAACGCTGGGGACCACGCACGCTCGACATCGACATCCTGACCTATGGCGACGTGACGATCGATCGGCCCGGCCTGCAGGTCCCGCATCCGCGCATCGCCGAGCGCGGCTTCGTGCTGGCGCCGCTGGCGGAGATTGCGCCGGCGATCATGATAGGGGAACGCAGCGTCGCTGAACTCTTCGCGGCGATCGCCAGCGATGACATCAGCCGCGATGCCGAAGGCACGACGCGGCTGGAAGGCATGCTGGCAGTTCAGCCGGGCTGAACCCTCACTCGCCCTTGTCGAGCGAGATGTCCGGCGCGGTCGGCACCTTCATGCCGACGACATGGTAGCCGGCGTCGACATGCATGATCTCGCCGGTGATGCCGCGCGACATGTCGGAAACCAGGAACACCGCGGTCTCGCCGACCTCCTCGATGGTGACTGTGCGGCGCAGCGGCGAATTGTACTCGTTCCACTTCAGGATGTAGCGAAAATCGCCGATGCCCGAGGCCGCCAGCGTCTTGATCGGCCCGGCCGAGATCGCGTTGACGCGGATTTTCTGCGGGCCGAGATCGGCGGCGAGATACTGCACGCTCGATTCCAGCGCGGCCTTGGCGACGCCCATGACGTTGTAGTGCGGCATCCACTTTTCGGCGCCGTAATAGGTCAGCGTCAGCAGCGAGCCGCCATCCGGCATCAGCTTCTCGGCGCGCTGGGTGATCGCCGTGAAGGAATAGCAGGAGATCAGCAGCGACTTCGAGAAATTGGCCTCGGTCGTGTCGACATAGCGGCCGGTGAGCTCGTCTTTGTCGGAGAAGGCGATGCAGTGGACGACGAAGTCGAGCTTGCCCCAGAGCTTCTCGATCTCAGCGAAGACCGCATCGATCGTCGCCCCGTCGGTGACGTCGCAATGGCCGACGACATGGCCGCCAAGCTGCTGCGCCAGCGGCTCGACCCGCTTCTTCAGCGCATCGCCCTGATAGGTGAAGGCAAGCTCGGCGCCGGCATCCGCCGCCGCCTTGGCAATGCCCCAGGCTATCGAGCGGTTGTTTGCGACGCCCATGACGAGACCGCGCTTGCCCCGGAGCAGGTTGGCGGTCGGGGCGGCGCTGTTGGATTCGGGCATCTGGGACCTTCGAACTGGACGAGCCGGCGAGTAGAACGGAGCGTCTCATAGCCGAGGCGGTCGCAGGGTGGAAGCGTCCTTTGCCGAATTCCTGTTCAGCCGGTTCAGCCCGCCCGCGCCTTCATCAGCGCCGTCAGCTCGGCGTCCTCGGTCGGCATCTCGATATCGATCGAGACGAAGAGGTCGCCGTGCTCGCCCTTCTTGGCGCCGGGCAGCCCCTTGCCGCGCAGGCGGAACTGGCGGGCCGTGCCGGTCATCGCCGGCACGTTCATCTCGACTGTGCCCGACAGCGTCGGCACATGGATCGGCCCGCCCAGCACCGCCGTCGACAGCGGCACCGCGACGCGCGCGCGCAGGTTGACGCCGTCGACGGTGAAGCGGGAATCGGGCTTCACCTTGATGGTCATCAGCACGTCGCCGGTCTCGCCGGTGAGCGGATGGGTCTGGCCAAGGCCGCGCAGGCGCATGACCTTGCCGTCGGCGACGCCCTCGGGGATCGTCACCTCGACCTCGCGTCCGCCAGGCAGCTTCACCCGGCGCGTGCCGCCATTGACCGCCTCGGCCAGGCCGACTTCCAAGGTGAAGCTCTGCTCCGGCGGCTTCTGCGGCTGGTTCTGCCGGCCGCGGCCACCGCCGCGCCGGGCGGCGTCGCCGAAGAGCGAGCCGAAGATGTCGGCCGGATCGAAGCCGGGATCGCCGCCGCGCCCGAACGGCGCCCCGCCGCCGTCGAAATGGAACTCGAAGCCGCCGTGCTGGGCGCCGCGGCGCCCGGCGCCCATGCCCTCGAAACCGGAAAAGCGCGGCTTGCCCTCGGCGTCGATCTCGCCGCGGTCGAACTGCTTGCGCTTGTCGGGATCCCCGATGACCTCGTAGGCGCTGTTCAGCTCGGAGAATTTCTCTTGCGCCTTCGGATCGCCCTGGTTGCGGTCGGGGTGCAAGTCCTTGGCGCGGCGGCGATAAGCCTTCTTGATCTCGGCCTCGTCGGCCGATTTCGCCACGCCCAGAACCTGATACGGATCACGCATTCAAACACACCCTCGGAAGCTTCGTATTCCGCCGTAGCGGAACCGCCTCCTACATGGGAAGACTGTGGCGCAGTTGCAACAGCCTCAGGCCGCGCCTTTCCAGGGTTTTACGTCCTTGACCGCCCATTCGCCACCCGACGGCCGGCAGGCCGTGCCCTGCAGCTTGACCGGGCCGGTCTGCAGGTTCATCGAGGCCAGGAAGGCGCGGCAGATCTCGTCCGATTTCAGGAACGGCCCGCCAACCGGGGTGAACGTCCCCTTCATGCCGCTCTGGGCGTTGTCCCAGGAGACGGGCGCGCCATTGCCCTGCGGATCGAGCGCCAGCGCCATCGCGCCTTCCGCCCGGCGCCAGTCCTCGGTGCCGAGATCGGGCGCGAGCGCGACGAGCGGACTCTTGCCTTCGACGGCGCGCGCCGGCAGCACCGAGGCAGTCGTCATCGCGACCTCGTCCTCGCCCTTGCCCGACAGGCCCATGATCGGGAAGGAGATCGAACAGCCGGCCGACCCCAGCGCCAGCAGGACGAGGCCTACGAGCGATGTCCCGCGTGCAAGGGGACTGCGCTCATGCGGCCTCTGGCTCCGCTCGCCGCGGGGCTTATATATGACTGCCAACTCAAATCGCATTACGGATCGCGCTCGCCCGACGCTTCCTGAACCTACCGAGGATTAAGCACGTGAATGCGTTAATGAGCGGTGACTTCACCGAAGCGAGCGAGCCCTTCGCCCTGTTCGAAAGCTGGCTGGAGGAGGCCAAGGCCTCCGAGCCCAACGACCCCAACGGCATGGCGCTCTCGACGGTGGACGCCGACGGCATGCCCAATTCGCGCATGGTCCTGCTGAACGGCCGTGGGCCCGACGGCTTCGTCTTCTACACCAACACGCAGAGCCAGAAGGGCGAGGAGCTCGCCGGCCAGCCCAAGGCGGCGGCGCTGTTCCACTGGAAGAGCCTGCGCCGGCAGGTCCGCATCCGCGGGCCAGTCAGCCGCGTCAGCGACGCCGAGGCCGACGCTTATTTCCAGTCGCGCCCGCGCGACAGCCGCATCGGCGCCTGGGCCTCGCAGCAGTCGCGGCCGCTCGAGAGCCGGTTCGCCCTTGAGAAGGCGGTCGCGAGCTATGCGCTGAAATTCGGCGTCGGCGAGGTGCCGCGCCCGCCGCACTGGACCGGCTTCCGCATCGCCCCGGTTTATATGGAATTCTGGCGCGACGGCGCCTTCCGCCTGCATGACCGCATCGTCTTCCGCCGCGCCGCGCCCGGCGACGCCTGGACGAAGACCCGGCTCTATCCCTGAGGATCGCCCCTTCCATGGCCATGCCCAAATTCGACTTTCCGAAGACCGAGCCGGGCAAGCGCCCGGTCATGCTGCTCACCGGTGCCAGCCGCGGCATCGGCCATGCCACGGTGATGCAGTTCGCCATGGCCGGCTGGCGTATCCTGTCCTGCTCGCGCCAGGCCTTCTCCGAAAAATGCCCCTGGCCGTCGGGCGCCGACGACCATGTCCAGATCGATCTCGGCGACCCCGAGGACACGATGCGCGGCATCGCCGAGATCAAGAAGCGCCTCGCCGCCGAGGGCGGCAAGCTCAACGCGCTGGTCAACAATGCCGGCATCTCGCCGAAAGGGCCGAAAGGCGGACGCCTCGGCGCCGCGACGACCTCGTTCAACGACTGGCACCAGGTCTTCCAGGTCAATTTCTTCGCGCCGATCATGCTGGCGCGCGGCCTGCTGGACGAGTTGACCGCAGCGCAGGGTGCGATCGTCAACGTCACCTCGATCGCCGGCTCGCGCGTCCACCCCTTCGCAGGCGCCGCCTATGCGACCTCGAAGGCGGCGCTCGCCAGCCTGACCCGCGAGATGGCCGCCGATTTCGGGCCGCTCGGCATCCGCGTCAATGCGATCTCGCCGGGCGAGATCGACACCGCCATCCTCTCCCCCGGCACCGAGAAGATCGTCGAGAAGCTACCGATGCAGCGCCTGGGCAAGACCGAGGAGGTCGCCAAAGCGATCTATTTCCTCTGCACCGACGCCTCGAGCTACGTCACCGGCGCCGAGCTCCACATCAATGGCGGGCAGCACGTTTGAGCGAACAGGACAACGGCCAGATCATCCGTTTCCCGAACCCCGCCCGCGCCCTGGCGCGCCCGGTGCTGGCCGCCTCGGTCGCCGTCTTCCGTGACGGTAAGGTGCTCTTGGCGACGCGGACGAAGCCGCCGGCCGACCAACTCTGGTCGCTGCCCGGTGGCAAGGTCGAGGCCGGCGAGAGCCTGGAAGCGGCTGCGTTGCGCGAGCTCAATGAAGAGGTCGGCGTCAGCGCGCGGATCATCGGCTTCAATCGCCATGTCGAGATCGTCGGCCGCGATCCCAAGGGGGCGGTGACCCATCATTTCGTCATCGCCTCCTTCGTCGGTGAGTGGCTGTCCGGCGAGCCGCGGCCCGGCCCTGAGGCCGGCGCGGTGATGTGGGCCGATCCGCTCAAGCTTGGTGGCCTGCCGACGACGCGCGAACTTGGCGACGTGCTGCGTCGCGCGGCGGCCATCTTCGCGGATGATGCTCGCTGATGAGGGGACGCGCGCTCGCAGCCCTCATTCTTGCGGCACTGATTGCGAGCCCCGAGGCGCCACAAGCGCAGACGCGACGACCAGCCCAGCCGCAACAACAGCAGCAACGTCCGGCGGAACCTCCGCCGCCGGAACCCGAATCATCCGCCCCGCCCTATGAGCCGCAATTGCTGCAGCTTGCCGAGATCATCGGCTCGCTCGCCTATCTGCGCACCCTCTGCGAGACTCGCGAAGCCCAGGATTGGCGCGAGCGCATGGCGGCGCTGCTCGACTCGGAGGGCCGCTCGCCGCAGCGACGCGAGCGACTGGCGAGCGCCTATAATCGTGGCTTCCGTGCCTATTCGGCGACGCACCGCACCTGCAGCGACGGTACGCAGGAGGCTTCGGCCCGGCTGGCCCAGGAGGGCGAGAAGCTGGCGAAGGCGCTCGCAAGTCGCTTCGGCGGCTAGGAGATCGCAGTGCAAGGCGATGTCAGTTTTCGGGACAATCCGATGCATGAGCGGCGGGAAGCACTGCCGTTCTGCGCGGAATGGCGGGTGCCGCGCTCCAATTTCGGCACGGACCTGCGCCATCATTAGGCAGAATTGTCCCCTACGAATTAACCTTTCTTAAAGACCATGATGGCGCCCGCCGGCTGCGGGCCGTATCCTTAGGCTGCAAATCACTGGAATGGTCGTGGGTTCTCGCCCGCCCCGTTCCGTCCGACAGGTTCCTTTACACGCCGGATACCGCTGCCTTCATGTCCGCTCTCTCCGACGACCTGCCGCTCGACCCGACCCTCGCCGAGGACGTCAAGGACGCCCGGCACGTCGCCTACAGCTATGTCGAGGACGCCTTTGCCGAGGCGCGCCAGGACGGGCTCGATTCCGACGCGCTCGCCCACGCCGCCCTGTTCGCGGCGATGCGCACGCTGGTCGAGACCTATGGCGAGGAGGCGACGGCCGTCTTCGCCGAGGCCCTCCCCGAGAAGATCCGCTGCGGCAGCTTCACCACCGGCACCCGGCACTGATCATTCGGCCGCAACGGGGAGTCCGCCGCGCCCGGAATGGGCGAGCCCCCATAGCGCCAGAGTATGCGCCGCCTCGTTGAGCGCGGTCCCGGCCGGCGTCAGCGAATACTCGACCCGCAGCACCGCCTCGTCGAAGGCCTCGCGCCTGACGACGCCGTCGCGTTCCATCTCGCGCAATTGCTCAAAGAGCACCTTCTCGCTGATGCGCGGCAGACGCCGGCGCAATTCGCCGAAGCGCAGCGCCCGCTCATGCAGTTCCCACAGGATCGCCGACTTCCAGCTCCCGCCGATCACCGACAGCGCCTGGCCGAGACCGCATTCGTCCGGCAGATTGACCCTGATAGCCATTCAATGTCCTTTGGCCGCTTACATTCACGTAAGTAATTGAATTTCTATAACAAAGCTTCGAAGTACCTGGCCCGCACGGCATCGGCGCGACCGGAGCCGTAACCTTTCGAATCGCGCACGTGAGCGACGGCTGAGGCACGCCCTTCTAGCCGGCCCGGTCGCGCGCCCTGTCAGGAGACCAGCTTGCCCCTCACCACGACAACAGAGACTGAAGCCCCCGCCCAACGCACTGCTAATTGCGGCTGCCGGCGGCTCTCCCTCACCGTCTCCGGCGAGCCGCGCCGCGTCTATCTCTGCGCCTGCAGCCAATGCCAGCGCGCCACCGGCTCGGCCTTCGCCTGGCGCGCCATCTTCCCGGACAGCGCGATCGTCGCGATCGAGGGCGAGAGCTCCGTCTGGCGCCGCAGCAGCGATGCCGGCCGCTGGAACGAGCAGGTCTTCTGCCCCGGCTGCGGCGGCCTCGTCTTCATGCGGGCGGAGGCGCTGACGGGCGCGATCTCGGTCTCGGTCGGCAGCTTCGCCAATCCCGCCTTCCCGCCGCCCGTCGCGATCCATAACCGCTCGCACCGACCCGATTGGTATTGCCTCGCCGAAGAGGTCGCGGGCGCGTGAGCTGCCGCGGGTTCAGGCGACTGCCTGGGCCCTTCGCGCCGTCTCCGCGCGGCCCAACAGCAGCTCGCGCTCGCGCCGGTTCCTCGTCATGCCGGCGGCGCGGATGAATTCCGCTTCCGCCTCGCCATGCCGGCCGAGCTTGAGCAGGAAGTCGGCGCGTACGCTTGGCAGCAGGTGGTAGTTCTTCAGCGCCGGTGCTGAGGCGAGCGCATCGACCAGCACCAGCCCTGCCGCCGGCCCATCCGCCATCGAGACAGCAACGGCGCGATTGAGCTCGATCACCGGCGAAGGCGTCAGCGCACCGAGCGCGCCATAAAGCGAGGCGATCCTGCGCCAATCGGTCTCGTCGGCGACATTGGCGCGGGCATGGCAGGCGGCGAGTTCGGCCTGCAGGACATAGGGGCTCGGCGCGACGGAAAGCCTGCGCGCCGTCTCCAGCGCCTTGAGGCCATGATTGATCAGCAGCCGGTCCCAGCGCGCCCGGTTCTGGTCGAGCAGCAATACCGGCGCTCCATCGGCACCGATCCGGGCCCGCAGGCGCGAGGCCTGCAGCTCCATCAAGGCGACGAGGCCGTGCACCTCCGGCTCCTGCGGCGCGAGCCCGGCAAGGATGCGCCCGAGTCGCATCGCCTCCTGGCACAGGGCCGGCCGGACCCAGTCCTCGCCGGCGGTCGCGGTATAGCCCTCGTTGAAGATCAGGTAGACCACCTCGAGCACCGAGGCGAGGCGGTTCGCCAGCTCGGGGCCATGCGGCACGTCGTAAGGCACCTTCGCCTCGGCCAGCGCCTTCTTCGCCCGCACCAGGCGCTGCGCCATGGTCGGCTCCGGCACCAGGAAGGCGCGGGCGATCTCCTCGGTGGTGAGGCCGCCGATCAGCCGCAAGGTCAGTGCGAGGCGCGCCTCGACCGAGAGGACGGGATGGCAGGCGGTGAAGATCAGGCGCAGCAGGTCGTCGCCGAGTTCGTCGTCGAGCGCCTCCTCGATCTCGGCGATCGGATCGGTCTCCTCGTCGAGGTCGCGGCCGATCTCCTCATGCTTGCGCTTCAGCATCTTGGCGCGCCGGAGGCCGTCGAGCGCGCGATGCTTGGCGGCCTGCATCAGCCAGGCGCCGGGATTGCGCGGCACGCCCTCGTCCGGCCATTGCTGGAGCGCGGCGACCAGCGCGTCCTGCGCCAGTTCCTCGGCCCGGCCGACGTCGCGGGTGACGCGGGCGAGGCCCGCGATCAATCTCGGGGCCTCGATCCTAAAGACCGCCTCGATGGCGCGGTGTGCATCGCTTGCCGTCATGGCCTGCGATACACACCATCAGCATGGCGGCTGGCAAGCGGCTCAGGCGTTGTCGCCGACTTCCTTCTTCAGACGCTTCCAGGCCGCATCGGCCTCGGGCGAGACCGCATCGCCGAAATCGGCGAGGTCGACGACCGGGCGAATCTCGATCTCGGACGGGCCGGGCATCGGATTGGGGCAGCGCTTGACCCAGGCGATCGCCTCGTCGAGCGATTTGCACTCCCAGAGCCAGTAGCCGGCGACCAGTTCCTTGGTCTCGGCGAACGGCCCGTCGACGACCGAGCGCTTCTCGCCGTCGAACTGCACGCGCGCGCCCTTCGCGCTCGGCTGCAGGCCGTCGCCGCCCTTCATGATGCCGGCTTTCACCAGCTCTTCATTGTAGGCCATCATCGCGTCGACCAGCTCCTTGGTCGGCGGGGCGCCGGCTTCGCTGTCCTTGGTCGCCTTGACCATCACCATGAAACGCATCGGTCTTCTCCGTTGTCTGGAGCGGTGCAGGTCCTCGCCTGCCACCCTCCGGGATGAATGGGATCTGAAGCTTTGTTCGATCAGCCGGCGCGCTTGGCCGACTCGGCGCGCAGGCGCTCTTCCTGCTCGCGCAGCTCCGGCGTCATCGCCTCGCCGAAATCCTCCATCTCGAAGATCGGCCGCAGCTCGATCTCGGTGCCGCCGTCGAAGGGCGCGCGCTTCAGCCATTCGACCGCTTCGTCGAAGGAACGGACCTGCCAGATCCAGAAGCCGGCCAGCAGCTCCTTGGTCTCGGCGAAAGGTCCGTCGGTGATCGCCCGCCCCGACCCCGAGAAGCGCATGCGCAGCCCCTTGGAGCTTGGATGCAGTCCCTCGCCCGCCAGCATCACGCCGGCCTTCACCAGTTCCTCGTTATAAGCGCCCATCCTGGTGAGGATGTCCTCGCTCGGCATCACGCCGGCTTCGCTGTCCTTGTCGGCCTTGACCAGAACCATCACACGCATCGGTTTTCTCCTGTCTGTCTTGGTTGATTTCGCTTCGGCATGGACGGGAGAATTCCCGCCCTCTGTCTTCACGTCGAACGAGGCAGGCCCCGATCGACAGGCGTCCGAAATTTTTTCAGCCCCTGGCCGCATATTTTTCGCGGCGGGCGATTTCGGCGGCGCTAGGCTCGGCGAACTCGAAGGAGCCGGTGGTGACTTCGCCCTCGCGGCGATAGGTCGCCATGAGCACGCCGGTGCTGGAGGCGCTGCTCTCGGTGAGCTTGAACGCCGCCGGCATTGCGCCAGGGCCGAACAGGCGCTTGCCCTTGCCGAGCACGACCGGGAAGGTCAGCAGCGTGATCTCGTCGATCAGGTCCTTGGCCAGCAGCGCCTGGATCAGTTCGCTCGAGCCCTGCAACAGGAGCGTGGGGCCATCCTGCCGCTTCAGCGCCGCGACTTCCGCGGCAGGATCGCCGCGCAGCGCGACGCTGTTCTGCCAGCTCAGCGTCTGCGGCTCCGAGGTCGCGACATATTTGGTGATGGCGTTGAACTTGACCGCGATCGGATCGTCGCCGGCATAGGGCCAGTGCGCCGCGAAGATGTCGTAGGTCCGGCGGCCGAGCAGCAGGTCGAACTCCTCGGTGAAGGCCTTGTCCATCACCTTGCCCATCGCCTCGTCCCAGTAGTGGAAGGTCCAGCCGCCATGGCTGAAGCCGCCCTGCGGGTCCTCGTGCGGGCCGCCCGGCGCCTGCATGACGCCATCGAGCGACACGAAGGTGGCAGCAACGACTTGTCTCATCTGACTTCTCCCGACCTCGCGGGAGCATCGTCCCGCATCGCGTCTTTCGAAGCTCAGGCGGGCGCCGCAATGATCTACGGCCGTCCGCTGCTTCTTACCGACACGTCGAACGGAGAAACGCCGGATCGACAGGTCCTCGAAAAAATTTTCAGCGGACGGCCGCGCGGCGTACGGCACCCGTTTCCTGTCTCCCGGGCTGCACCGGTTGAGCCTTTGGCCGAAGCACCCTAACTATCGGGGCGAACGGCGCCCGCGCCGAAGCAGCGATCGCTCAGAGAGCCCCGCCATGCCGGCAACCAGACTGGTCGACCGCGGCGTCATCCGCGTCAGCGGCGACGACGCCCGCGACTTCCTCGACAACATCGTTACCAACGCGATGGAGACCGTCACGCCCGAACGCGCCGGATATGGCGGGCTGCTGACACCGCAAGGCAAGATCATCGGCGATTTTCTGGTCGTCGCCGTGCCGGACGCGGAAGGCGGCGGCTTCCTGCTCGACACGCCCTTGCTCCAGATCCCCGACCTGATGAAGAAGCTGAAGCTCTACAAGCTGCGCGCCAAGGTCACGCTCGACGATCTCAGCGAGCGAGCGACGGTAATCGCCGCGACCGATGGCGGCAGGCTGCCGGCCGATGCCGGGCTGGTCCATGCCGATCCGCGCCTCCCCGAGCTCGGCGAGCGCGCCATCGTCGACCGCGAGGGCGCCGACGAGCTCGTCGATGCGTCGATGGACGACTACCACGCTCGCCGCATCGGCCTCGGCATTCCCGATGGCGGGCGCGATTTCCTCTATGGCGACACCTTCCCGCACGAGGCGCTGTTCGACCAGCTCGGCGGCGTCTCCTTCAGGAAGGGCTGCTATATCGGCCAGGAGGTGGTCTCGCGCATGCAGCATCGCGGCACCGCGCGCTCGCGCATCGTGCCGATCGTCTTCCGCGACGGGGTCATTCCGGAGGACGGCGTCGAGGCCGGCGCCGGCGGCAAGACGCTCGGCCGTGTCGGCTCCTGCGCCAACGGCCGCGGCCTTGCGCTGCTCCGACTCGACCGGGTGGCGGATGCGCTCGCCGCCGGTCACACGCTCGATGCCGGCGGCCTTGCCTTCACGCTTGGCCAAAAACCATCCTTCATCCGCTTCCCTTATCCGGGTGAGCCTGAATTCGGAGCTGCGGCATGACCGGCGTCACCGGCGGACGGGCGGCGGTCGAGGGACCCGACGGCAGATATCGCTGCATCTGGCCGGGGAGCGACCCGCTCTATCTGACCTATCACGACACCGAGTGGGGCGTGCCGGAATATGATTCCCGCGCGCTCTGGGAAAAGCTGATGCTCGACGGCTTCCAGGCCGGCCTGTCCTGGATCACCATCCTGCGCAAGCGCGACGCCTTCCGCGCCGGCTTTGCCGGCTTCGAGCCGGAGGCCGTCGCCCGCTTCGGCGAGGCCGATGTCCAAAGGCTGCTGGCCGATGCCGGCATCGTGCGCCACCGCGGCAAGATCGAGGGCACAATCCGCAATGCGCAGGCCTATCTCAGGCTGAGCGAAAAGGGCCCCTTCGCCGACTTCCTCTGGAAGCATCTCGACGGACGCGTAATCCAGAACGCCTTCCGCACCCATGAGCAGGTTCCGGCCGAGACCGCCGTCTCCAAGGCGATTTCCAAGGAACTCAAGGCCGCCGGCTTCACCTTCTGCGGCCCGACCATCGTCTACGCGGTGATGCAGGCTTGCGGCATGGTCAACGACCACCTCACCGGCTGCTTCCGCTGGCAGGAATGCGCGGCGCTCGCCCGCGACACGCGCCCCGCCGCCTGATGGTGAAGCCGCCTGTCCCGCCGCGCGCCTGGCAGCGCATGCTGTCGGGCCGGCGGCTCGACCTGCTCGATCCCTCGCCGCTCGATGTCGAGATCGAGGACATCGCCCATGGCCTCGCCCGCGTCGCCCGCTGGAACGGCCAGACCCGCGGCGCGCATTCCTTCTCGGTCGCGCAGCACAGCCTCCTGGTCGAGGCGATCGCCGGGCATCTCAACCCGGAGTGGCCGCGCGACTGGCGGCTGATGGCGCTCCTGCACGATGCACCGGAATACGTCATCGGCGACATGATCTCGCCGTTCAAGGCGGTGATGGGCGATGCCTATAAGGGCGTCGAGCTGCGCCTGCTGGCGGCGATCCATTTGCGCTTCGGGCTCCCGGCCGCGACGCCGGCGATCGTCAAGCGCAAGACCAAGGAGGCCGACAAGATCTCGGCCTTCCTCGAGGCAACCGAGCTCGCCGGCTTCGAGCGCGAGGAAGCCCTGCGCTTCTTCGGGCGGCCTCAGGCTTTGCCGCGCGAGGTGCTGGCGCTGATCGAGCCGCAGGCGACGGAGCAGGCGCAGGGGGCGTTTCTGAAGCGGTTTGCGGAGCTGGCCGAGCGGTAGTGCCATACGTCATTCTCGGCCGGAGCGCAGCGAAGAGCCGAGAATCTCAGGACGAGAAAGCACTGGTTTTCGAGATGCTCGGGTCAAGCCCGAGCATGACGCCCTTGCTCAATAACAGGACACGAATTCCCGGTAGACCCACCCCACCACATGGTTGCGGCCACGCGGGCTGATCAGGGCCCAGGCCCGGCCGCGCTCGTCGGACGAGGTGTTGATCACCCTGATGCCGACGCCGTTGCTGACGCGGCCGATGATCTCGCCATTGGGCGTCTCGCGGATGTTGAGCGGAGTGCCCGTCGGATCGGTGACGGCGCAGCGGTTCTGGGCGAAGGCCGGCGCGGCCGTGAGGCAAGTGGCGAGTGCGGCGGCGAGCAGGCCGAGGCGGGTGGCGGTCATGAACAATTCCCCCTGATCGTCAACCGGCACGCCCCGCGCCGTGACACATGCTTGCAATGGCGCGCTCAGAACCGCTTTCGCTGTCAATATCGATTGTTTCTGTTTTTGATCAGATCATCTGACATTCTTCGCCATTAACGACAAAATCGTATGAGGCCATACTGCGATCACCTGATGTAGGTGAGAGATAAGAACCATGACCGCTCCGACCAGCCTGAACCTACCCGCCGGCGTCGTCGTCAAGGGCGCGCTCGCCGAGCGCTATGACGAGGTCCTGAGCCATGACGCGCTCGCCTTCGTCGCCGACCTGCAGCGCCGCTTCAACGAGACCCGCAAGCGTCTGCTCGTCCTGCGCAAGGAGCGCCAGAAGCGCTTTGACGCCGGCGAAACCCCGGACTTCCTGCCCGAGACCAAGCACATCCGCGAGGGCGACTGGAAGGTCGCAGCCATCCCGGCCGATCTGCTCGACCGCCGTGTCGAGATCACCGGCCCGGTCGACCGCAAGATGATCGTCAACGCGCTGAACTCCGGCGCCAAGGTCTTCATGGCCGATTTCGAGGACGCCTCCTCGCCGGTCTGGGCCAATATGGTGGAAGGCCAGATCAACCTGAAAGACCGCTGGGCCGGCAGGATCGACTTCACCGACGCGACCTCGGGCAAGGCCTACAAGCTCAAGGACAAGCCCGCCGTCCTGATCATACGCCCGCGCGGCTGGCACCTGCCGGAACGGCACATCGAGATCGACGGCGAGGTCGCCTCGGGCTCGCTGGTCGATTTCGGCCTCTATCTCTTCCACAACGCCAAGGCGGCGCTGGCGCAGGGTTCGGGCCCGTATTTCTATTTGCCCAAGCTCGAGAGCCACCTGGAAGCGCGCCTCTGGAACGACGTCTTCGTCGCCGCCCAGAGCGCGCTCGGCCTCAAGACCGGCACGATCAAGGCGACCGTGCTGATCGAGACCCTGCCGGCCGCCTTCGAGATGGACGAAATCCTCTACGAATTGCGCAACCACATGGCCGGCCTCAACTGCGGCCGCTGGGACTACATCTTCTCGTTCATCAAGAAGCTCGCCCGCAACAAGGCCTTCGTCCTGCCCGACCGCTCGCAGGTGGTGATGACCAAGGCCTTCCTGCGCGCCTATTCGCTGCTGCTGATCAAGACCTGCCATCGCCGCGGCGCCTTCGCGATGGGCGGCATGGCCGCCCAGATCCCGGTCAAGAACAACCCCGATGCCAACGCCGCCGCCTTCGCCAAGGTCAAGGCCGACAAGGAACGCGAGGCCGGCGACGGCCATGACGGCACCTGGGTCGCCCATCCCGACCTCGTTCCCGTCGCAATGGAGGTGTTCGACCGGCTGATGCCGCAGGCGAACCAGCTCGACAAGCTACGCGAGGACGTCTCGGTCGGCCGCGAGGATCTGCTGGAGGTGCATCAGGGCACCCGCACCGAGGAGGGCTTCCGCGAGAACATCCGCGTCGGCGTGCAGTATCTCGAAGCCTGGCTGCGCGGCCGCGGCGCGGTGCCAATCTACAACATGATGGAGGACGCCGCGACCGCCGAGATCAGCCGCGCCCAGATCTGGCAGTTCGTCCAGTATGGCGTCGCACTCGAAGGCGGCGCCAA
This sequence comes from Allobosea eneae, assembly GCF_042657265.1. Classification (NCBI taxonomy): domain Bacteria; kingdom Pseudomonadati; phylum Pseudomonadota; class Alphaproteobacteria; order Hyphomicrobiales; family Alloboseaceae; genus Allobosea; species Allobosea eneae. The sequence continues at coordinate 62,726 of NZ_JBHSLW010000022.1, read as the reverse complement.
GGTCGATGCCGAGCTGTTCAAGCGCTGCCTGCCCGAGGAGATGGCGCGGGTGAAAAGCGAGCTCGGGGCCGAGGCCTATGACAAGGGCCGCTTCCCCGAGGCGATCGACCTGTTCTCGAAGCTCTCGCTGGCGCCGGAGTTCGAGGAATTTCTGACGGTGCCGGCGTATGGGAAGCTGGGCTGAACGATAGAAGCGGGCGCCGGCATGGAAGCTGGCGTCCGCTCGGCGTTTCGTCTTCGGACAGCGCCGACGTCTCGTGGCAGCCCCGTCATTCCGAGGCTTCGTGCGGCGAAGAGCCCGGAACCCATGACCACGGTAGGGCCAGATGGTCGCTGCGGCAGCCGGAGCGCTCTAAGACCGATCCTCGTGTTCATGGTTTCTAGGCTCAGGCCGGCGGCCTGCCCTGGAATGACGAAGTGGCTCCTGCCCTCCTGCATCAATCGTCCACACGCTCTAATCGATCCCGATCACGACCTTCTCCGGCCAGCGCGGATGGCTGAACCAGATGCGGATGGTCGTCAGCGTCGACGACACCGCTTGCGTAAACACGACCGCTTCATCAACCTGATCAATGAAGAGCGTCTTTTGCGGCGTTTCCAGTTCGCCGACAAAGGAAGGGGCCGAACCTGGATCGACATCGGCGGAGCGTCCCAGCGTCATATGGGTCGATCCGTCGATCTCGGGATACACACAGACGATCAGGCAATTCGAGCTCGCGGCGACCAGGCTGCCGTTCCGCTCCAACTTGTCGACCGGGATGTCATAGTCGCCACCGCCATGGACGAAAACGATCGAGTTCACGGGTTGGATAGTGGCAGTTTGAGTCATGCTGTCGTCGCTCAGAGTATTCAGCGTCCCACCGGCAGCACCCGCGCGAAAGCCGGTATCCGCCTGCTCTCAGTCAATACCAATAAAGACACGCTCCGGCCAGCGATGATCGCTGAGCCATATTTTGATGGCCGTCATCTCTGACGGCCCCCCTGGCGTGGCCTATGCCGACCGCACCTTCTACGTCGCCGGCTCACATGGCTGCTCGCGCCATGGCGGTGAATACCGCCCCTCCTCCTTCCTGCTGGCGCGCATCCCGCCGGGCAACGGCGAGGCCGGAGCCCCCCGAATTGAGCTGGCGCGTCGCCGATCTGCTCGCCGCCGCCGATGAGGTCGCGCCCTATCTCGGCAAGCCGCTCGATGCGGGCAGCAACGGGCTCAACATCGAAGGGCTCGCGGTCGTCGGCGATCGGCTCTGGCTCGGCCTGCGCGCGCCCTCGCTCGACGGCCGTGCCTTCCTCGTCGGCGGCAGCACCGCCGAACTGTTCAAGCCGGGCAGCGAGCCGGCAACGAGCAAGCCGCAGCTCCTCGCCTTTGCCGCCGGAGCTCAGCGCGGCGTGCGCGATCTTGCCCCGCTCGCCGATGGGCGCCTGCTCATCCTCGTCGGCCCGGCGCAGGAGCAGGACGTACCCTATGCGATCCTGCTGCTCGATCCGGCCGATCCGGCCGCCGCGCGCCAGCTCGGCGAGCTGCGCGAGCGCAAGAACGCCAAGGCGGAAGCGCTCACCGTGCTGGCCGAGGGCCGCGGCGAACTGCGCGTCCTCGTCGGCTATGACAGCGTGAAGAACGGCGGCTTCGAGGAATACCGGCTGAAGCTGCGTTGATCGGATCGCTTCGCCTTCCCAGCCATCGACTGGCATGCCATGTGCTCGGCCATGAGCTTCCTCGACCGCCTCGATTCCACCGTCTCCCGCTATCTCGCCGAGGTCGCCGGCCCGCACGAGCGGCTGGCGCTGCTGCGCTGGCAAATCGGCGAGCGCCATGCCCTCGACCGGCGCGAGACGATGCCGGGCCACGTCACCACCAGCGCCTTCGTGCTCTCGCCCGACCATACGCAGATCCTGCTGATCGACCATGTCGTGATCGGCCGCTGGCTCCAGCCCGGCGGCCATTACGAGCCGGCGGCGAGCTTCCATGAATCGGCGCTGCGCGAGGCGGTGGAGGAGACCGGCGTCGCCGCCGCGGTGCTACACGCCTGGCATCGCGGCGGCGACCTGCCCTTTGCCATCGACAGCCATGAGGTGCCGGGCAACCCGCGCCGGAACGAGCCGCCGCACACCCATCATGACCTGCAATATCTGTTCGTCGCCGATCCGGCCTTGCCGCTGACTGCCCAGGAGGAGGAGGTCCATGCCGCGGCCTGGAAGCCGATCGCAGCGCTAGCGGAGATCGCGCCGCTGGCCTTCGCGCGCCTGCGTGCGCTGAAGCCGGCCAGTTGAGCCGATGGCAGGGGCTGTTGCCGCGCCGCAACAATACCCGGGTATAACGCATTTGCCGAAGAGTCCATATTGCAACTCATTCGCATTTGCTTAGGCTGGATTCGCCAACAGGATCACCAGCCATGCGCAAGCCCACCGCCGTCGCCCTCGCCGTCTCGGGGCTGCTCTCGCCCGCCTTCGCGGCCGACCTCCCCTCGCGCAAGGGCGCCCCGGCCGCGCCGCCAGTGCTCTCCGCCTGCAGCGAGAGCGAGGGCATCCCGACCGACGCCTTCGGCTTCACCACAGGCTCGGACGTCGCCGATGTCGGCTCCTTCGGCGCGAGCCTGACTTATAATGGCGGCTTCGGCGCTCGCGACGGCCGCCAGGCGGCGCACGGCCTGCAGCTCCAGGGCTCCTACGGGCTGTTCTCCTGCTTCGAGATCGGCCCCTATCTGCTCGGCGGCTACACCGACGCCACCATCGCCGGCGCCAAGGCCGACAACCGCAGCGCCGGCGCCGGCGTCGAGATGAAGTACCGCCTGCTCGGCCGCGACCTGCACGGCATCGGCCTGACCATCATCGTCGATCCCAGCTTCAACCGCACCGATCCGACAGGCGCCGGCAACTTCACCACCTACAACACCGGCCTGCGCATCTTCGCCGACAGGACGCTGGTCCCCGGCAAGCTCTACGCCGCGCTTAACCTCTCGCACGACCTGACCTGGACGGGGCCGAACCCCTATCTGCGCTCCTCGACCTTCACGGTCGGCGGCTCGCTCGCCTGGCAGGTGCTCGACGGGCTCTATCTCAGCGGCGAAGTGCGCCATCAGCGCCGCCACAACGAGCTCGGCTTCGGCAAGGAAGCGGGCTACGCCACCTTCGCCGGACCGGGCATCTTCTGGCAGGCCACCAAGCAGTTCGCGATCTCGGCGGCCTACAACATCCAGGTCGCCGGCAAGGCCAAGGGCGTGGCCGGCGATCTCGACGTCAGCAATTTCAGCCAGCACGTGCTGAAGGTGAAGGCGGCCTACAGCTTCTGAGGCACGCGGCAGCGATCACTCCGGGACCTGCTGCCCGACGGTCGCGCTTGCCTCGGTTTCCGGTTCACCGGGCTGCTGTCGCGCGCTGTCGGCGCAGGCCCGGCCGAGCGTCACGACGACATCCGCCGCGAGTTTTTCCAGCAGCTCGCGTTCGCGCTGGTCGAGCTTGCGGGCTTTCGCATCGAGGATGCAGAGCGCTCCCAGCACATGGCCGTCGGACGAACGCAGCGGCGCGCCGGCATAGAAGCGCAAGCCCCACGTCTTGGCCACGGGATTGTCGGTGAAGCGGGCATCGCGCTCGGTATCGGTGACGACCAGCGTCTCGCCGCTGGCCACGACATGGTCGCAGATCGCCGCCCGGCGTGGCAGGATCGGCCGTCCGGCCTCGTCCCGGCCGAAGCCCGACAGGTCCTTGCTGCCGCCGATCACGATCTCCTGCTCGGCATCGATCGCCGAGATCATCGCCACGTCGACGTCGAAGGCATCGGCCGCACGCTTGGCGATCGCGTCGAGATCGTCGCGCAGCGCCTCGTCGAGGAACGCCGTGCCATGGAGCGCCGCCACGCGTTCGGCATCGTCGGCCGGCATCGCTGCCACAGCCGGTTCGCTCGCTATCTCTGGCAACAGGCGCTGGACCCGGCCGATCGTCTCCTGGATCGAGGTCGCGATCTCGTCGGCGCCAATGTCCTTGCCCGCCTCGCTCGCGAGCCTCTCGGGTGAAACCGTCCAGAGGACGACGACGATCTTCAGCTCCGGCCAGCGCTGCCGCAAGCGCCGGCAGAACTGCCGGACGGCGCCGTCCGGCTCGCCGCTGAAATAATTGATGCAGACGACCGGCACGCCATCAAGATCGAGCCTGGCGACCGCGCTCTTCGTGACATGGGCGACTCTGCGCGCCTGTGTCGGAATGCCTTCCAGGCCGAAGGCATGGGCGAGCATTGCGGCTGCGATCGCATCGATCTCCCATTTGCCGCCGATGCAGACCACTGTCGGAGCGGAAGCCGCCGCCTCAGGAGCGTGCTCCTCGCGTAGCTCCTCCAGCAATGCCTCCATTCCCTCCGCGATGCGCAGGCGATGGGCCGCAGTCGCCTGGCGCCCGTAATCGTCACGGGCGAGGCGCAGCACCGCGATCCCAACCGAGTCGTAGAAGGGTACCACACCAAGCGCCTCAATCTCGCCTTCGGCGATCTCAGTCGCCTCGTCGACGTCTCCGGCGAGGAGACGCTGATAGATGCGCTCCGCCGAACTGAGCACCGGCACCGAGCCGAGCAAGGTGTCGAGGAACTGCAGTTGCGGCAGGGTCTTGCCGAGAACGAGCAGGCAGACCGTCAGCGGCGTCGACAGGATGAGGCCGACAGGGCCCCAAAGCGCGGTCCAGAACGTCGCGGCGGCGATCAGCGAGATCGCCGAAAGGCCCGTGCTGGTGCCGTAGAGCATCGGCTCGACGATGTTGTTGCTGACGATTTCGAGCCCGGCGATCAGAGCGAGCGTCCACAGCAGCATGTCCCAACCTGGATCGACCGCGAAGGCGAGCACCAGGGGGAAGATGGCGGAGATGAGAGCACCGACATACGGCACGAAGCGCAGCACTGCCGCGACGACGCCCCAGAGCGGTGCGCCGGGCACGCCGATCAGCCAGAGTCCCAGCGTCAGCGGTATGGCAAAGGAGACGTTCACCACGAGCTGCATCAAGAGGTATCGACTGATCCGCCGGCCGGCATCCTCGATCGCATCGGTCGAGCGGTGCAGATTGCCGCCGAGGATGCGCAGTAGTCGGTCGCGCAGATCGGCGCGATCGAGCAGGGCCAGAACAACGAACACGAGGACGATGCCGGCCGTCGCCAGCGGCTCCAGCGCAGCCCCCAGCCAGCCCAGCGCGGCCTGCAGCTGGGTGCCGGGCGCCGGCACGATCTCGACGCGCTGCGCCGCCGCACCCTGGGCCGCCTCCACCTCCTTCTGGAGCGAGGCGATCGCATTCAGCGCGCCGTCGAAGAGGCCGGGCGCTCTGAACTGGGCCTTGAGGTCGTTGAACTTGCCGTTGATGGTCGACTGATAGGTCGGCAGTTGCTCGCCGAGCGAGCGCAGCTGCGTGCCCAGCACGAGAAAAAGGCCGGCGAGCAGGACCAGAACGACGGTCATCACCACCGCGATGGCGATGACTTTGGGAAGGCCGCGCCGGCGCAGCCACATCACCGGCGGGTTGAGCGCAAAGCCGATCAGGAAGGCGAAGGCGAGCGGGATCAGGATATCCTGACCATAGTAAAGCGCCGCGATGATCACTGCGGCTGAGACGAGCGTCGCCGCCACGGTGACGATGTCGCTGCCGCCTGGATCGCCCGCGTCGATGCCGCCCGTCTCTCGCGGAATCATCTTTTGTCGGTCCGGCGGTGCCGTCGTCATGATCGAAGCCCCCGGCCTGCTATGGCTGGTCTTGAGAACGTGGGACGGACCACCCGGTTCCGCCTGGGCCCGCGCCGCATTGCGCACTGCAAGCCGCAGGCGTTAAGACGAGACGATCTTCAACCAATGGTGTCGGCGATGACGCGCGAAGAGGCCGGGAACGGCGCATCGGACAAGGCCGGGACGATCAGCCGGGCGCTGCGCCGCGCGATCATCGAGCGCGCGCTCGAGCCCGGCGCGGCCTTGCCCGAGGATGCGCTCGGCGAACGCTTCGGCGTCAGCCGTACGCTGGCGCGCCATGCGCTCGCCCAGCTCGCGGCCGAAGGGCTGGTCGAACTGCGCCGCAATCGCTCCGCCGTTGTGGCGACGCCGAGCTGGCAGGAGGCGCGCGACACCTTCGACATCCGAATCGAGCTCGAGCGCCTCGTGGTTCGCCAGCTCGCCGGCCGGCTGAGCAAGGCGCAGCTTGCGACCCTGCGTGCCCATGTCGATGCCGAGGATGCGGCCCGCGGCGGCCCCGATGCGATCTCGATCCGGCTCGCGACCGAATTTCACATCCTGCTCGCGCAGATGACGGAGAGCCCGATCCTCATCCGCTATGTCAGCGAGCTGTCCTATCGCTGCTGCCTGATCCTGTCGCTGTACAGCCGGCCGCATTCCTCCGAATGCGGCGTCAACGAGCATCGCCTGCTGATCGAGGCGCTCGAAAGCGGCGATGCCGACAAGGTCATGAGCCTGATGCACCACCATCTCGATTCGGTGGCGGAACGGGCACTGGTCGCGGAGGCCAAGCCACGCGGCCGGGACATCATGGCGATCCTGGCACCCTATGCGGAAGCGCCGCCGCCGACTGCGAAGGCTGCGCGGAAGCGCCCGCTCAAGGCGGCTGAATAACCGACCTCGTCGCGAAGGCGGCAAGCGAATTGACGTTGCGGCTCGTCCGCCCTACTCGTGAACGCGACGGTTCCCTCACGGGATCAAAAGGGAACGCAGTGCGGGTGGTCCGTCCACCTCATGCTGCGGCTGCCCCCGCAACTGTAAGCGGCGAGCCTTTCGCCATACGCCACTGGGACCTCGGCCCTGGGAAGGCGGCGAAGGGCAGCGACCCGCGAGCCAGGAGACCTGCCGTCAGCCGTGGTCACACGCGAACACATCGGCCGGGGTGCGCTGATGGGTGGTAGAACTGCGCGCGCCCGGTTTCGGGCGCGGGTGGGGACATCTCGTTCGCGGTGACGTGCCACTGACGTTACCGCCGAGGTTTCCCGTGTTCCGTTTGCCAAAGCCCGCCAGGAGCGGGCGTTTCTCAGTTGCCTTCCCCCTGCTCGCCGCTTCGACCCTGCTGATATCGCCCGCTGCGCTGGCGCAGTCGGGCGAGAAGCCGATCGCGCTCGACGAGATCGTGATCAGCCCGACCGGCGTTCCGACCCCGGCCAGGGAGATCGGCAGCTCCGTCACCGTCATCACCGCCAAGGAGATCGAACGCCAGCAGCGCCGCACCTTGCCGCAGGCGCTCGCCGCCGTCCCCGGGCTCAACATCGTCCAGACCGGCGGGCCGGGCGGGCTCACCTCGGTCTTCATGCGCGGCACCAACTCCAACCACGTCAAGGTGCTGATCGACGGCATCGAGGTGAACGATCCCTCGACGCCGAACCGCTCCTTCGATTTCGGCCAGATGCTGACCCGCGACATCGAGCGAATCGAGGTGCTGCGCGGCCCGCAGAGCGGTCTCTATGGCGCCAATGCGCTCGGCGGCGTCATCTCGATCACCAGCAAGCGCGGCGAGGGGCCGCCGAAGGTAACGGCGTCGGTCGAAGCCGGCTCCTATGGCACCTTCAACCAGAGCCTCGGGGTCAGCGGCGGCGACGACCGCTTCGACTATGCCTTCGGCGTCAGCCATTTCCGGGCGGATTCGACACCGGTGACACCGCCGGAGCTGGTTCCGGCCGGCCGGCGGCGCAATCCCAACTCCTATGACAACTGGAGCTATTCCGCCCGCCTCGGCGCACGCCTGACCGACACGCTGAGCGTCAACTGGGTCGGCCGCTATATCGACGGGCAATTGCTGTTCACAGGCGATACCGGCTTCCCGAGCCGCCCGAGCAGCTTCCGCTCCAGCCAGAACTATCGCCAGGCCTTCACCCGCGGCGAGGTCGTCTGGGACCCGCTGGGCGGGCAGTTCGTCAACCGCTTCGGCGTCTCCTACAGCAACCAGGATCGCTCCAATCGCCGGCCTAACGCCTTCGGCGTCCTCGACGTGCCGACCGAGAACCTCGGCGAGCGCATCAAATACGACTGGCGTGGCGACCTGAAGCTCACCCAGAGCCAAACCCTGGTGATGGGCCTGCAATACGAGACCGAGCGCTTCGACACCTCTAACCGGACGGTCTCGAACGGCAACCGGGGCGCATTCGTCGAATTGCAGTCGAACTGGACCGACCGCTTCTTCACCACCGCCAATATCCGCTACGATGACGACGACAAGTTCGGCGGCCACACCACCTATCGCATCGCACCGGTCTTCATCGTGCCAGGCACCGACACCAAGCTGAAGGCGAGCTACGGCACCGGCTTCAAGGCGCCGACGCTGAGCGAGCGCTTCAGCGATTCACGCCCTGCCTTCAACTTCTACGGCAATCCCGACCTGAAGCCGGAGGAGAGCCGCGGCTGGGATGTCGGCTTCGAGCAGCCTTTGCTGAACGGGCAGGTCAATGTCGGCGCGACCTATTTCCACAACGACATCGACAACCTGATCGTGACCAATCGCAGCTTCACCTCCTATGAGAACGTCGGGCGGGCCACGACCAAGGGCGTCGAGGCCTTCGCGGCGCTGGAGCTGACGCCTCAGTTCAAGGTTCGCGCCGATTACACCTTCACCCTCGCCAAGGACGAGATCGCGCGCTGGGAGCTGCTGCGCCGCCCGCGCCACAAGGCCAGCGTCACCGCGAGCTGGATGCCGATCGAGAAGCTGACACTGTCGGCGACGCTGATCTATCTTGGCGAGCGCGTCGACGGGAATCGCGACTTCTCGATCTCGCGCATGCGCGCGCCCGGCGCCGCCATCGTCAACCTCGCCGCCGACTACAAGGTCGACGAGAAGCTCACCGTGTTCGGCCGCGTCGATAACCTGTTCGACAAGCGCTACGAGAATCCGGTCGGCTTCCTGGTGCCGGGCCTCAGCGCCTTCGGCGGGATCAGGGTGAGCCTGTGAGAGGGCTGCGAACCGCCACCGTCATGCTCGTCCTTGTGGCGAGCACCCAAGTCGTGAAAACGGCATTTGGTCAAGCAAGACGTGGATGTTCGGGACAGGCCCGCCCATGACGAGAAGGGTAGGCTTCGCGCTTGCGCTCGGCCTCTGTCTGGCTGCGTTCGGCGGCCTCGCCCATGCGGACGACGCCCCGGCGAGGCCCCAGCGCATCGTCTCGCTCAACATGTGCACCGACGAGCTGGTGCTGCGGCTCGCCAGGCCGGAGCACGTCGCCTCGGTGACCTGGCTGTCGCAGGATCCGCGCAACGCCAACATGGCTGCGCGCGCCCTGACGATCCCGGCCAATCACGGGCTGGTCGAGGAGGTGCTGGCCCACAAGCCAGACCTCGTCGTCGCCGGCGCCTATACGACACGCTCGACCGTCGCGCTGCTGAAGCGCGTCGGCACGGCGGTCCGGGAGTTCGGCGTGCCGGGGAACCTTGCCGAGATGCGCGCGCAAATCCGCGACATGGCCAAGCTGCTCGGCGAGCTGCAGAACGGCGAAGCGCTGATCGCGGAGATCGACGCGCGTCTGGCCGCGCTGGCGGATCGCCCTCGCCCGGCGCATCCGCGTGCGATCGTGCTGCGCCCGAACGGCTTCACCACCGGGCGCGGCTCGCTGGTCGACGAGATCCTGACGGCGGCGGGGCTGACCAACCTCGCCGCCGAGCTCGGCATCGACAACTACGGCCAGATCGCGCTCGAGACCGTCGCGCTGGGCCAGGCCGACATCCTGATCCTCAACACCACGCCGGACGGCCCGCCCTCGCTGGCGCACGAGATCCTGCATCACCCGGTCCTCGCCCGGCTCGGCGACCGGCTGAAGCTCGTCGCCTTGCCCTCGAAGCTCTGGACCTGCGCAGGTCCGGCCGTGATCGACGCGATCGAACTGCTGCTCGATGCGACCGCGCCGACGCCGGCCGGAAAACGCCCATGAGCAGCGCGGCCATGCCCTCCTCCGCATCCGACCGGGCCTCCTATTGGCGGCTCGTCGCTCTCTTGGTTGCCGCGACACTCGCCATGGCGGCGCTGTCGCTCGCGGTCGGCTATGCCCGGCTCGACCTGTTCGCCGCATTCGGCGACTGGCTCGCCGGCCGCCAGAGCCTGCCCGCGCTCGTGCTGGTCGAACTCCGCCTGCCGCGCGCCATCCTCGGCGCGCTGGTCGGCTTCAGCCTCGGCCTCGCCGGCGCGGCGATGCAGGGTCTTTTGCGCAATCCGTTGGCCGAGCCCGGCATCGTCGGCATCTCCAGTGCCGCCGCCTTCGGCGCGGTCATCGTGTTCTATTCGGGGTTCGCCGGCGCGTTCGCGCTCGCTTTGCCGCTCGGCGGCATCGCCGGGGCGCTGCTGGCCGTGCTGCTGCTCTTCGCCCTCAATGGCCGCGGCGCCGGCACGATGACGCTGATCCTCGCCGGCGTCGCCATCAACAGCTTCGCCGGGGCGATGACCTCGCTCGCCCTCAACCTCGCGCCCAACCCCTACGCCGCGCTGGAGATCGTGTTCTGGCTGATGGGCTCGCTCGCCGACCGCAGCCTGATCCATGTCTGGCTGGTGCTGCCGCTGATGCTGGTCGGCTGGACCCTGCTGCTCTCCAGCGCGCCGGCGCTCGACGGCCTCACCCTCGGCGAGGACACGGCGCGCAGCCTCGGCTTCGACCTGACCTGGCTGCGGGTGCGATTGATCGGCGGCGCGGCCCTCGCCGTCGGCAGCGCCGTCGCCGTCACCGGCGCGATCGGCTTCGTCGGGCTCGTCGTGCCGCACCTCTTACGCCCGCTGGTCGGCCACAAGCCCGGCCGGCTCCTGCTGGTCAGCGGTTTCGGCGGCGCGATCCTGCTGCTCGCCGCGGACACGGCGCTGCGGCTCATGCCGATCCGGCCCGAACTCAAGCTCGGCGTCGTCACCGCGCTGATCGGCGCGCCCTTCCTGTTCAGCCTGATCCAGCGCCTGCGGCGGGAGGCGTGATGCGTATCGAAGCGAACGGCATCGCGATCGCCTTCGACGGCAAGCCGATCCTCACCGGGATCGATCTTGCGCTACGGCCGGGCGAGCTTGTCGGGCTGATCGGCGCCAATGGCGCCGGCAAGACCACCTTGCTGCGCATCCTAGCCGACCTGCTGCCGCCGTTGGCGGGAAAAGTGCTCTATGACGGCAAGGCCGCCAGGACGCTGCGACGCCGCGCTCTTGCACAGCGGCTCGCCTTCCTCGCTCAGGGCGGCAACGTGCAATGGCAGATGCGGGCCGAGGCCGTCGTCGCGCTCGGCCGCCTGCCGCATCGTCGCCCCTTCGCCGACCTGGCCGAGGCCGATCGCACCGCGATCACCAAGGCTTTCGCCGCGACGGATGCGAGCGCCTTCCGCGAACGCAGCCTGGATAGCCTCTCCGGCGGTGAGCGCATGCGCGTGCTGCTGGCGCGGGCACTGGCGGTCGAGGCGGAGATGCTGCTCGCCGACGAACCGCTGGTCGGGCTCGACCCGCGCCATCAGCTCGAGGCGATGGCGCTGTTCAGGCGCATCGCCGCCGCCGGCACCGGCGTCGTCGTGGTGCTGCACGATCTCTCGCTCGCCGGGCGCTTCTGCGACCGGCTCGTCCTGCTCGAAAGCGGCCGCATCCTCGCCGACGGGCCCCCCGCCACGGTGCTCGACGACGGCAACCTTGCCCGCGCCTTCGGTATTGCTGTCGCGCGCGGCGAGCGTGACGGCGAAGATTTCGTCCTGCCCTGGCAGGCTCTCAACCACGGAGAACCCGGCCGATGACGGCAGAGGATGTAACCAGCCTGATCCGCCAGGAACTCGCGACGGCGACGACGCAGTGGTCTCTCGGCACCTTCGGCGCCATTGCCGAATTCCTGCGCGATCCCGGTGAGCCGGTCGAACTCGGCGACGGGCCGGGCCGGCTCTTCGTCGTCACCGCGCGCGGCGGCATCGGCTTCGACGATCTCTCTGAGGTCAGGCTCTTCGCCTCGGAGACCGCCGTCGGCCAGGGCTGGAGCCATCGCGTCGCGCTCTGCCTGCCGGAGGCCGCCTGCGCGATGAACCGGCGCAGCGTCCTGACGGAGCTTGGACCCGACGAAGCGGCGCTGCGGCCACAAGATCGCAGCGACATCCTGTTCGACATGGGCCTCGGCACGCTGCAGGTCGACATCTGCATCCGCACCGGCGATCCCGCGCTGATCGCGACCTTGCGCTCCGCCGCCGGCAGGAGCCTGTTCGAGGCCGGCAATCCGGCGATGGGCGCGATCGTGGCGGAGGGGCCGCATCGCGTCTTCATGGCGCGCCCCGGCCGCTGCGAGGTTTACCAGCCGATCCCGCCGGCCGACGGCAAAAGCCCGGAAGGGCCGCACACCCATGTCCTGCCGCAATTGCTGCGCAGCGGCCGCACCCATGCGGCGACCGAGCGGGTGCCGGAGGGGTGGGTCCCCTTTGCCCATCTCGTCCCGGCCCATCCGCTGAAGGATGCGATGGGCCGGCCACGGCCCTGGGACGACGCGGCACATGAGCGTTTCCAGGCGCTCCTCGCCGCCACCGGCGACCCGGAGCTGACGGCGCTGAAGCAGCAGGTTCTGACGGCGATCAGCTCCGGCTCCACCCCCGCGAACTTCCGCGAACCAGCAAACAAATTCGCCCGCCACACCTTGCGCGTCAGCTTACGGCAGTTGCGGGCCGGCCCGAAGCTGCCGGGCCTGTCGCGCTGGCTCGAAGCCTTCGACAAGCAGGAGCCGGCAAGCGAAGACGGCGCCGACGCCTACGGCCATGGCTGACGACAGGGCGGAGCCCGGATCACCTCGAGGTGCCGGGCCACGATGCCTTTACACCGGCTCGAAACTACGGGGAGATAGCGCCCTCGTTCGGATGGGCCTTGACGATGACGTTGCGATTGAGCCGTTTCAGCACCCTCACCCTCTGTATTCTGATCGCTCTCGTCGCGATCCCGCTGGCCTTCCACTATCACTGGCTCTGGCTGCCCGGCCTGCTTGCCTTGGCGCTCGCGCTGCTCGGTCTCTGGGATCTCGCCCAGACCGAGCACGCGATCCGGCGCAACTACCCTGTGATCGGCCATATCCGCTGGTTCGCCGAGCTGGTCCGTCCCGAGCTGCGCCAATACCTGTTCGAGGCGGACGAGGAAGCGGCGCCGTTCTCGCGCTCGCAGCGCTCTTTGGTCTATCGCCGCGCCAAGAACCTCGCCGGCGACCATCCCTTCGGCACGCTGCTCGACGTCTATCGCGACGGCTACGAGTTCATCGGCCATTCGACCCGGCCGGCGCCGGTCTCCGATCCCGAGAGCTTCCGCATCACCATCGGCAACGGCCAGTGCCGGCAGCCCTATTCGGCTTCGGTCTTCAACATCTCGGCGATGAGCTTCGGCTCGCTCTCGGCCAATGCGATCCGGGCGCTCAACATCGGAGCCCGCCTCGGCCGCTTCAGCCATGACACCGGCGAAGGCAGCATCAGCCCCTATCACCGCGAGGGCGGCGGCGACATCGTCTGGGAACTCGGCAGCGGCTATTTCGGCTGCCGCGACGACAAGGGCCGCTTCGATCCCGAGCGCTTCGCCGAGCAAGCGGTCGCGCCCCAGGTCAAGATGATCGAGATCAAGCTGAGCCAGGGCGCGAAGCCCGGCCATGGCGGCATCCTGCCGGCGCCGAAGGTCACGCCCGAGATCGCCGCGACCCGCGGCGTGCCGATCGGGCAAGACTGCATCTCGCCGCCGAGCCACAGCGCCTTCTCGACGCCGCTGGAAATGATGGCCTTCATCGCGCAACTCCGCGAGCTCTCGGGCGGCAAGCCCGTCGGCTTCAAGCTCTGCCTCGGCCATCCCTGGGAGTTCATGGGCATGGTCAAGGCGATGCTGGAGAGCGGCGTCGTGCCCGACTTCATCGTCGTAGACGGTGCCGAGGGCGGCACCGGCGCCGCTCCCGTGGAGTTCAGCGACCATATCGGCCTGCCGATGCGCGAGGGCCTGCTCTTCGTCCACAATGTGCTGGTCGGCGCCGGCCTGCGCGACAAGGTCAAGATCGGCGCCGCCGGGCGCATCGTCAGCGCCTTCGACATCGCCAGCGTCCTCGCCATCGGCGCCGACTGGGCCAATGCGGCTCGCGGCTTCATGTTCGCGCTCGGCTGCGTCCAGTCTTTGTCCTGCAACACCAATCGCTGCCCGACCGGCGTCGCCACCCAGGACGGCGTGCGCCAGCGGGCGCTCGTGGTGCCGGACAAGGCGCAGCGCGTCCAGCGCTTCCACGCCAACACGCTGCACGCGCTGGCCGACATGCTGGCGGCGGCCGGCCTGACCCATCCCGAGCAGCTCGGCCCCCACCATCTCGTGCGCCGGGTCAGCGCCACCGAGATCCGCCTGTTCTCCGACCTGCACGTCTTTCTGCAGCCCGGCGAATTGCTGACCGGGCTCTGCGAGCACGCCTTCTATCGCCGCAACTGGGAGCTCGCCCGCACAGACAGCTTCGACAGATCCTCGTGAGCGCATTCATGCAGCGACGAGGACAAACACTGACGCGTATCGCAGGCGCGTAACAAGACCGTAGCCTTCTCGAGAGAAAATGCTCAGTATCGACGCGGGATAGGATACGCGCTCCGTGCCTGTCGATAGAGCGGAGCGAACGGCGAAGGAAGATGCGATGTCCGAGCGTTCACGGATGGCACGCGCGAAGCGGATGGCTTCGACCTTGTCTCTCTCCGCCGTGGTGCTTGCCGCCGCCCTGGCCTTCGGATCGGGAACCGGCGCCCTCGCCCAGCAGCCCGCGCCCGCCGCTGTCCCGGTCGGCACCGTGATGGCCGAGAAGCGCGCGATCACGCCGACTGCCGACTTCGTCGGGCGCATCGAGGCGGTCAATCGCGTCGACATCCGCGCCCGCGTCACCGGCTTTCTCGAGGACGTGCTGTTCAAGGACGGCTCGGCCGTGGCCGAGGGCGCGCCCCTCTTCCGCATCGAGCGCGCGCCGTTTCAAGCGGCGGTCGAGCAGGCGCAGGGTGCGCTGGAGCGGGCCCAGGGCACCCTTCAGAACGCCGTTGTGCAGCGCCAGCGCGCCGAGGATCTCCTGCGCACCAATGCCGGCTCGGTCGCCATCCGCGACCAGCGCGTCGCCGAGGAAAAGGGCGCCCAGGGCGACCAGACCACCGCCGAGGCCAATCTGAAGACAGCCCAAATCAATCTCGGCTACACCGAGATCAAGGCGCCGATCGCCGGCCGGATCGGCCGCACCAAGGTGACAAAGGGCAATGTCGTCGGGCCCGACAGCGGCGTCTTGGCGCAGATCGTCAGCGACAACCCGATGTATGTCACCTTCCCGGTCAGCCAGCGCGAGTTCCTGGCCCTGAAGACGAACCGTCTGCCGGCGGATGGCCAGGCGCCGCTCGTCAGCCTGACGTTCTCCGACGGCTCGACCTATGACCAGAAGGGCCGCGTCGATTTCGTCGACGTCTCGGTCGAGCGCGGCACCGACACCGTGCTGGTGCGCGCCACCTTGCCCAATCCGAACGGCCAGCTGCTCGACGGCACGCTGGTGCGTGTCGGCGTCCAGGCGCCTCAGAGCGAAGAGAAGGTGCTGGTGCCGCAATCGGCACTGATCGCCGACCAGCAGGGCTCCTATGTCTTCGCCGTCGAGGACGGCAAGGCGGTGGCCAAACGCGTCAAGGTCGGTGCCGAGGCCGGCGCTTATGTCGCGATCGATCAGGGCCTTTCCGGCAACGAGCAGATCGTCATCCAGGGTCTGCAGAACCTCCGGCCCGGCGTGCCGGTGCTGGCTTCGCCCGTGACCCCGCCGGTCGGGCGGAGCTGAACCGATGCTGAGCTCCGTCTTCGTCGACCGGCCCCGGCTGGCGATCGTCATCGCGCTCGTCACCACGATCGCCGGCCTGATCTCGCTGTTCGCGATTCCCGTCGCGCAGTATCCCGACATCGTGCCGCCGCAGATCTCGGTGCGGGCCGTCTACCCCGGCGCCTCGGCCGCCGTGGTCGAGCAGACCGTGGCGCAGCCGATCGAGGCGCAGATCGTCGGCACCGACAAGATGCTCTACATGAAGAGCGTCAGCGGCAATGACGGCAGCTATTCGCTGCAGGTCTCGTTCGAGCTCGGCACCAATGCCGACATCAACAACGTCAACGTCAACAACCGCGTCCAGCTAGCCCTCTCGAAGCTGCCGCAGGAAGTCCAGCGCAGCGGCGTCACGGTCAAGAAGCAGTCCTCGGCGCTGCTCGGCGTCATCGCCGTCTATGCGCCGAAGGGCAATTACGACACGTTGTTCGTCTCGAACTACGTCACCATCAACCTGCTGGACGCGATCAAGTCGACGGCCGGCGTCGGCGATGCCATGCTGTTCGGCGCGCAGGACTACGCGATCCGCGCCTGGATCCGCACCGACAGCCTGACCGGCCTCAACCTGACAACCGGCGACATCATCGCCGCCATCCAGGGCCAGAACGCGCAGGCGGCGGTCGGCCGCATCGGCGCGCGCCCGATCTCCGACGACCAGCAGCTCCAGCTCAACATCCAGACCAAGGGCCGCCTGACCTCGCCCGAGGAGTTCGGCAAGATCGTGCTGCGCACCAATGCCGACGGCTCCGTGCTGCGGCTCTCGGACGTGGCTCGCCTCGAGCTCGGCGCCGCCAATCTCGACCGCGACACCCGCCTCAACGGCGGCCCGGCCGTGCTGATCGGCGTCTACCAGGCGCCGGGCGCCAACGCCCTCACCGCCCTCGATTCGGTCAAGAAGACCATCGGCGACCTCGAAAAATCCTTCCCCGACGGGCTCGCCTGGAAGGTCACCTATGACCCGACCGCCTTCGTCACGGCGACGATTCACGAGGTGCAGAAGACGCTGATCGAGGCCTTCGTCCTCGTCGTGCTCGTCGTCTACATCTTCCTCGGCAATCTCAGGGCGACGCTGATCCCGACCGTCGCCGTGCCGGTCAGCCTGGTCGGCGCCTTCATCGTCCTCAACGCCATCGGCTATTCCGCCAACACCGTCTCGCTGCTCGCGGTGGTGCTCGCCATCGGCATCGTCGTCGACGACGCGATCGTCGTGATCGAGAATGTCGAGCGCGTGATGGAGGAGCATCCCGAGCTGACACCGGCCGAGGCGACCAAGCGCGCCATGGGCGAGATCGTCGCCCCGATCATCGCGATCACGCTGGTGCTGCTCTCGGTCTTCGTGCCGGTCGCCTTCATCCCCGGCATTTCCGGCGAGCTCTTCCGCCAGTTCGCCGTCACCGTCGCGGTCGCGATGGTGCTGTCGGCGATCAACGCGCTGACCCTGTCGCCGGCACTCTGCGCCATCCTGCTGAAGCCGCATCACGGGCCGCGGCGCGGGCCGATCGGCCACATCATGCGCGGCATCGACTGGACGCGCGACCGATATGGCGACGGCGTGGCGCGCCTTGTGCGCATCTCGGCCATCAGCCTTGCCCTGACCGCGGCCTTTGGCGCCGGCATCTACGCCATGGGACGGATCACGCCGACCGGCTTCCTGCCCGAGGACGATCAGGGCGCCTTCTTCGTCGTCGCGCAATTGCCCGACGGCGCCTCGATCGGCCGGACCTCGGCGCTCGCCGCCGAGGTCGAGGGCATCCTGAAGACCGAGAAGGCGATCGCGGACTATTCCACTGTCATCGGCCTCAACTTCATCGACAATTATTCCCAGCCCAATGCCGGCTTCTTCGTGGTGACGCTGAAGCCGTTCGACCAGCGCACCAGCCCGGAGGACACGGCCCCGGCGGTCATCGCCCGCCTCGCCCAGAAATTCCGCAGCGTGCGCGACGGCAATGTCGTCCCGGTCGCGCCCCCACCGATCATCGGCCTCGGTACCGGCGGCGGCTTCAGCTACGTGCTGATGGACATGGGCTCCTCGGATCCGAAGGCGCTGGGCAGAGCCCTGCGCGGGCTCACCGTCGCCGCCAACCAGGACCCGCAACTGCGGCGGGTGTTCTCGACCTTCTCGGATTCGGCACCGTCGATCTATCTCGACATCGACCGCGACAAGGTCCAGATCCTCGGTGTCGCGCTGAGCGACGTGTTCCAGGCCCTGCAGGCCTCGCTCGGCGGCTACTACGTCAACGACATGAACCTGTTCGGCCGCACCTGGCAGGTCCAGGTCCAGGCCGAAGGCGCTGATCGCGCCTCGGTCAACGACATCTATCGCATCAACGTCCGCAACAAGTCCGGCGAGATGGTTCCGCTGCGCTCATTCGTGGAAGCGCGGGTCGAGGTCGGCCCGCAGGCGCTCATCCGCTACAACAATCGCCTGGCGGTGACGCTCCAGGGCTCGCCCGCCCCGGGCGTCTCCTCGGGCCAGGCGCTGAAGGCGATGGAAGCGGTGGCGGCCAAGACGCTGTCGACCGGCTATCGCGGGGAATGGACCGACGTCTCCTTCCAGGAGAAGCGGGCCGAAGGGCAGACGGCGATCATCCTCGCCTTCGCATTGCTCTTCGCCTATCTCTTCCTGGTCGCGCTCTATGAGAGCTGGACCATTCCCGTGCCGGTGCTGCTCTCGGTGGCGGTCGGCGTGCTCGGCGCCTTCGTCGCCATCGTGCTCGCCAAGCTGACGCTCGACCTCTACGCCCAGATCGGCATCGTCGTGCTGATCGGCCTCGCCGCCAAGAACGGCATCCTGATCGTCGAGTTCGCCAAGGAGCTGCGCGAGAAGGGCCATCCGCTGCTGCACGCCGCGACCGAGGGCGCGCGCCTGCGCTTTCGCCCGGTGATGATGACCTCCTTCGCCTTCATCCTCGGCCTGCTGCCGCTGGTGATCGCGGAGGGGCCGTCGAAGCTCGCCAGGCGCGATGTCGGCACGCCGGTCTTCGGCGGCATGCTCGCAGCATCCTTCATCGGAATCTTCGTGATCCCGGCGCTCTATGTCGTCTTCCAGGGCCTGCGCGAGCGGCTGCGGCCCTCGACGCGGCCGAAAGGGGAGCAGGCCTGAGGCGGGCCGGCGCGCTGACGGGCGGTCACGCCGGCCCGTCGATGACGATGCAATCCTGTCCTGCGGCTGCCATCGCGTTCAGCTGCGCCAGCGCGATCGGAAGCAGCTCGGGACGGCGACCGAAGCGGAACTGGACGAGACGCGGCAGCTGCAGCAGCCGCGCATCGTCCTCGCTCAGCGCGAGCTCGACATGGTCGAGACGCGCCGCCAGCCGGATCACCTCGCGGCCAGCGCAGGCCAGATCCTGATCGGTGCGTTCGAGGCAAAGCAGGTCTTCAACCCGCGGCAACTGACGGCTGCCGCGCTGCCGGCCACATGCGATATGCAGGATGTCCAGCGGATCGCCCGCCGAAGCGAAGCCCCGCGAGAGCACCAGGAGGTGCCCGTCCTGGGTGAAGGCTCCTCGACCTCGAAGCCGTCCACTCCGCTCTCCAAATCGGCGGGCCGCCCGTTCTGTCGCCCGATATGTGGGAGCCTGGTTCGGGACCGATCCTGCAGCGTGAAGCGCATCATCGCAAATTCCCGCATTGCCGAGCGGGCGCCAATCAGCTATCCAGCCTGCACGGTTAGCGCCCGTAGCTCAGCTGGATAGAGCGTTGCCCTCCGAAGGCAAAGGTCACACGTTCGAATCGTGTCGGGCGCGCCATTTCAGTACAGAACTGCGAACGCCAAAAGCCGCCGATTTTACGCTCGAAGCGGCAACGAGGGTTCTCAGCAGCTCCGACTTCGATCCCGTGATGCGAACCTCGGTGTCTGCGACCTCAACGCGCTGCGCGAAGGCGCGCAGATGATCCCGCCGATAACCGCCGCCTTCGAGGCGCAGCCCGGCGCGGGCGGCGCTGGAGAAGGTCTCGATCATGTCCGGGGTGATCGCCTGATTGCCTGCGCTGTCGAGCGTTGCCTGAATGCGTTCGGCGTCGGCCGTGGCCTGATCCCGAAGCGCCTTGAGGCCGGCGATGCGCTCTTTCAGCGCTGAATCGTCCAGAGCGGCTACGCCGGATTCGATGGCGTCATAGAGCCGGTTGAGCCGCTGGTCGGTCTCGGTGATTCGCCGGTTGAGTTCAGCGAGGTGTTCACGGCGGCGCTCGGCGCGTTCCTGTCGGCGGTCGAGGAGGCTGAAGAGGATAGTTTCCAGACGTTCCGGCTGGAGCAGCCGTTCTTCCAGGTGGCTCGCGATCAGATCGTCAAGTTTGTCCATCGGGATCGATCGTCCCTCGCAGCCAGTCTTGCCCTGACGCGCCTTGGTTGAGCAGGTGTAGTAGCGATACATGCCGCCCGCGCTGCCCTTGCCGGTGCGCAGCGTCATTGCGCCCTCGCATTTGGCGCAGAAGCAGATACCGGTAAGGAGGGTGGGACCGCTCGTGACGCGAGCCGGCACCAGCATGGGGTTGCGGGATTTCAGCTTCGCCTGAACCGCATCGAAGGTCTCGCGGTCGATCAGCGGCGGCACCGCCATGACTGCGACCTCGCTCTCGGGCTTTTTCTCGCGGTTCTTATGCGAGCGGGTGTTGAATCGGTGCTCACCGATATAGGTCGTGCGGGTCAGGATCGAGTGGATTTGTGCGAGGCCCCAGCGTCCACCGTCGCGGGTGAAGATGCGCCGCTCGTTGAGATGGCAGGTGATGGCTTTGACGCCCAACGGACCGGAATTGCCATCGCCTTCGAGGAACAGCCGATAGATCAGCCGCACTGTATCGGCGTGCAGCGGGTCGATCTCCAGTTTCTTCTTGGTCTTCGATCCGCGCTGCTCGGCTGCGATGATGCGATAGCCGATCGGCGGCAGCGCGCCATTCCAGAAGCCTTGCCGCGCATTCTCGTTCATGGCGCGCAGGACGTGCTTGGCGTTCTCCTTGGACTGATACTCGTCGAACAGCGCCATGATCTGGCGCATCATGACGTGCATGGGATCGTCGCCCATCTCCTGCGTGATGGAGACGAGCTTGACGCCATTCTTCGCCAGCTTGCGGACGTAGAACTCAAGCTCGAAGTGGTCGCGGAAGAAACGGCTGAAGGAATGCACCACGACGACATCGAAGGGTGCGGGCTTCGATGTGCCCGCTTCGATCATACGCTGGAATTCGGGGCGGCGGTCGTTGGTGGCGGAGGCGCCGGCTTCCACGAAGGTTTCGATGAGCCGATAGCCGCGCGATGCGCAATAGGCTTCGCCCTGTTTGCGCTGATCGGGGATCGATACGTCGTGTTCGGCCTGCCGCGTGGTGGAGACGCGCAGGTAGAGGGCGGCGCGCTGGGCGACATCGGGACTGTGCATATTCATCGCCTGCCTCCCTTCATTTTGCGGCGCTCGATCAACGGCAACTCCAGGGTCACGCGGTCATACAGCACCGTGGGCACAACTTTCTGACCTTCGCCGGGGTCCATTCGGACAAGGCCATAGTTCGCCATCGTTTTGAGTGTTCGAGACAGACTGGACTTGGCTCGCCCAGTAATTCTTGACAGATCCTCCAGCGATCCGGGCGATTGTTCGTCGATAACGCGCAGCAACTCGCGGTTTCCGCTGGAGAGAATTTGCGCGAAGGATTCGGTGGAGGTGAACCACACCTTCGGATCGTCCGGCGCGGGCTTTTCGTCGCCGCGTGCGATCCGCATGGTGCGAGCCTTTATTTCTTCATAGTCGGCGATTCCGACCTGCAGCGTCTTCATAAAATGTCTCGCTCCTTCAACACCACATCCACCGCCTGCCCGAAGGCGGCTCGAAGAGCGTGTCGAGGGTCGGGTCGTGATCCTCGCTCACGACCTATCGTTAACATCAGATGTTAATGGTGGCAAGTCCGCGTTCGGGGACGTGTTCTCGATGGGGCCGAACAGTCGGTCGAGCACATCGCCGAAGTAGCGCTCGAAGATGTCAACCTCGACCTCTGTGACCGGCACACGCTCGGGCCAGTCGTCGTCGACGCGCCAGGTTCTGGTCGTGTTTCTGGTCGGCGAGTCGCGATGCGCCGCCGGCGCATCACTGTAATAGTCATAGAGATCGTCAGGCAGCGTGCCGGGAACGGGATGCTGGGGACGGCCTTTATGACGACGGACGCGCGATCGGTTCATCATGGCAATATCGCGCGAAGCAAGAATCCAAAGAACAACCCATTTCTACGCCAGACACGGAACTCATCGAGTTTCTGAAGAATGCTGCGTTGAGTTTCAAGGCCATTGTCGCGCCAAACTGCAATTAACGTGCAAGATTTTTGTCATCTCTCCTCGTTTTCGAGGAGAGACATGCAGTCCTAAACTCGCGATTTTCGTTTGTGATTTTCGCGGATTTGATTCTTTGGAGCGTGCATGCTGGTGAAGACGGGGCTGAACAAAGACTGGAGCGGCCGATCGCTAAAGAGCGGACTGAGAACAGTGAAGACAATATCGGTCTTCCATGATCGCAACCGATCGTTCCAGACTGCAGGACCGTCTCATCGAACCGTCCCTGCACCGCGCGCTTGCCTTGCTCGTTAGCTCGGCGCCAGCCTGCGCTACCGGTTCTGACGGAGATCACGCCATCGATTTTATCCGTTGCTCGGTGACCGTAGCCGCCGGTGTGAGTCCGACAAGAGGTGCTGATGACGCAGCGCAGGCCGTCCACGGCCGCCGGCATCGTCGGATGTCCGCCGCTGGCGACGCGACGGCTGGTGCTGCCCTGCCTGCTCGACGGGCGCTGGGACGGACCGAACCTTGCCCGCGGCGCCAACGATGCCGACGCCATTGTGACCGCACTGCCGCATTGGGAGCACGATGGTGAGGCGTCGCCCCTGCAAGTGGTCGGAGGAAGCCGACGCCCTGCACTGCCGGCAGTGCCGCCTTCTGGGCACACGCATCCCGCTCGCCTCGTTGATCCAGGCTGTCGCCGTCGGCGAGCATTTGAACTTCCGGCATGCGGCCACCGCGCTCGGCGTCAGCCAGTCGTCGGTGAGCGAGCGCATCCGTGCATTGGAAGAGACGCTCGGCGTCCGTCTGTTCGAGCGACGGCATCGTGGCGTCCAGCCGACCGAAGCTGGACGCTTCTTTCTGGCGCAGGTCGCCGATGGAATAGACCAGCTTGCCTATGCGGTGAAGACAGCCGGGATGATTGGCACCGGCGAACTCGGCCGCGTGCGGCTCGCCGTGCCGACGACGATCGCCGCCGGATTCCTGGCCGATCTTCTCCATTGTTACCGTCAGCAGTGGCCGGGCGTTGAACTGGAGCTATTCGACGGACGTGCCAAGGACGCGATCCTGCGGGTGCGCGAAGGCAGCCTGGACGTTGCATTCGTCGCTGCGATCACCGACGTCCCGGATTGCCACTGCCGGGCGCTTTGGACGGAACCCCTGTTCATCGCGGTGTCGACACGCGATCTCCGCGCCAGCGGCGACGCGCTGCATTGGTGCGACCTGAAGGATGATTTATTTCTGGTGCGCTACAACGGAACCGGACCACAGGTGCATGATCATGTCTTGCGCCGCTTTGAAGAACGTGGCCTGCAACCGCGCGTGCAACGCTGCAACGTCGACCGCTGCTTGCTCCTCTCGATGGTGGCGGGCGATTACGGAATAACCCTTTGCAGCGAAGCAACAGCGCAAGCCGCCTTTCCTGGCGTCACTTTCTTGCCGCTGCGCGACGAACCGGAGCCGCTAAGGTTCAGCGCCATTTGGTCGCCGCACAATTCCAGCAAAGCGCTTCGCGGCCTACTGGATCTCGCCCGGAGTCGGGCCACGATCTAGCGCGAAGCGCGGCGCGCCTTTGCAAATCCCCGGTCGGACGTGATGAATCGCTCCAGCATCGGCACGATCAGCTTCATGGGGTCTGTGACAGGCTGGCCAGTCTCACGGGCGAGTGCTTCCGCATAGGCCGTGAGATCCCGATGAAGAGAAGCAGGCAGTTCCACCGCCGCCTTTACAGGTTTCTCATCCACGATCGGCCCAAGCTTCAATTTTGCCATGTCAGCCTCCGTAGGATTCGAGAACGAGATCGCGCGTGACGATGACGCGGACCGGGAAGCCCGGCCGGATGGTCAGGGTCGGCGCGATGTTGAGCTGGCGCTGAACGATCTGCTGACCCGTCTGGTTGATGCTGTCCGAAGCCCCGCGTCGTAGAGCGCGAACGATGTCGCTCTCCTGGCCCGATGAACCGGCCTGCGCGCCGACGCTCAAGATGGTGGAGAGCGCGGCGGCCTTGAACAGTTCGCCCCAATGATAATCGACACCATCCTCGAGGCCGGCGTATCCCTCGCCGTCGGCGCCAGGCTGACGCTCCAGAACGATGGAGCGGCCATTGGGGAAGATCAGCCGGTTCCAGACGAGGAGTATGCGCCGCTGACCGAAGCCGACGCCGCTGTCATATTGACCGATGACGCGCGTGCCCTGGGGCACAAGCAATATCTTGCCCGTCGGACTGTCATAGACGTTTTCCGTCACCTGCGCGGTGATCTGGCCGGGAAGATCGGAGCGGATGCCGGTGATGAGCGCGGCGGCGATGACGGCGCCGGCCTGCAGGACGTTCTTCGACGCCGGCGCGGCCACCCGATCCGGCGCGACAGTGCGCTTGTCGGGCGCCTGGTTGAGGAAGGCGAGCTGGCGATCCTGCGCGGATGGCGTCGCTGGCTGCGGCGCGAGGCCGAGGCTGGCGAGATCGGCCGGCGGCGTGGCGGTCGCGGTGGGCTGTGCCAAGGCCCCAGCACTGGCGGGCCGAGTCTCGGTCGAGGCGAACAACCGTGCGGTCCGCGCCGCCTCCAGCTCCTGCGCCCGGCGCTGCTCCTCGGGGGTCGGTCCCACCGGGCCTGATGCTGGCGCGCTGATCGGCGGGACTGTAGCGCCATTCTGCGCATTCAGGATCGGGCGGCCGAGATCGCCGGGGAGCGGCGGGCCGAGCTTTGGGACGCCGGAATAATCCTTCGGCAAGCCAGCGAGCCCGTCCGGGGTCGAGCGATTGTCGGTCGAATACAGTTCCTGTCCCTGGCCCTGGTGACGGGTCTGAAGCGCATAGATCAGCGCGCCGCCAACACCGAGGCTGGCAGCGAGACCGAGACCGGCCAGCACCTTGCGGGACAGGCGGGTCACACGCGGCGGCTCGGCGCGCAGGCGCATCGTCACAGCCGGCTCGCCGGTGAGCGGCCGGGTGTCATCATCGTCGGCCGGCTGAGGCTGGGGCGTCGAACCCGGCGCCCGACCTTCTTCCTTTTCGGGATCGCGTTCGTCGCTCACGATGCCGGCCTCCCGTCGGTGCGGGAGATGCGGACGCGCTTCTGGTCTTTGCCCGCACCGAACCGCAGCTCGGCGGCGGCGAACAGCCGGTCGACGATCATGTAGTTTCCGCGTACCCGGTAGTTCACCAGTTCGGATGTGTCGCCCTCCGGCCCGACAACGAACAGCGGTGGCATCTCGCCCTGACCGATGCCGCGCGGAAATTCGATGAACACTTGGCGACCGTCATCGAAGGCGCGTAGCGGTCGCCATGGCGCACGATCGCCTGTCACTTCGTAGCGGAAATTGACACGGGCGAGATCAATGCCGCCCGACACCGGCTGCGCGGCCTCCGCCTGCTGGTTCTGGCGGCGCAGCGCGATGAGCTGGTCCTGTGGATATTGCCAGGACACCGACGCCATGTAGGTCGCGGGCGTCGCGCGCAGCTCCATGTGATAGGTGCGCCTGTCGGTGTTGATGACGAGATTGGTCATCAGCTCGGCGCGGGTTGGCTTCACGAGGATATGGATCTGCTTGGCGGTGCCCACGCCGCTCTCGGTGTCGCCGATGATCCAGCGCACGGTGTCGCCGGCGGCGACGGGACCGGAGCCGACGAGCTGCTCGCCGGGCTGAAGCGCGATGTCGGTGATCTGCCCCGGCGAGGCATAGACCTGATAGAGCGCGCCATCGACGAAGGGATAGACCTGCATCGAGTTGATGAAGCCGTTGCGGACGGGTTGGACGCGTGCGGCGGCGTTGGCCTGATTGACGCGCGCGGCGGGATCGACCGGCTCCGGCTCGGGCTTCCCGTCCTTGCCGACTGGCTTCAACTGACCGGGCAGCGGGAGCGGTTTCGGCAACTCTACGACCTGCACGGGTTTCGGCGGATCGGCGGCGATGACGGCGGGCGCGGCATCGTCATAGGAAATTTCGGGCGGTGGCGTATGGGTGGCGCAGCCGGCGAGCGCCGATGTGCAAAGTAGGAGAAGCGGCAAGCCGGATTTACGGAAACCCGGCATGGCGCGGCTGAGGAAAGCCGGACGCCCCGCACTCCAGGGGGCGGCTTTGCGGAGTGCTGGTGTCATTGTCCAAGCTCCTTCGACCAGTTGATGGCGTTGATGTAGATTCCGAGGGGATTCTTCCGCAGCGTGTCGGCATCGCGCGGGGGCTGCACAACGACGGTGAGGATGGCGGACCAGCGCTCGGTGGAAGCCAGCGAGCCGTCCTGATAGCGGCGCTCGATCCAAGCGATGCGGAAGCTCGACGGCGAGGCGCGGATGACCGACGATACCTCGATCGCGATTTGCTGCTTGCCGACCTTGGTGAAGGGGTCGTTGGCGCGCGCATAGTCATTGAGCGCCAGCGCGCCGCCCTGGGTCGTGAAGTCGTAGGCGCGCAGCCAGTTCTGCCGCACGATGATGGCGTCGGACGGGATCGAGCGGACCTGCTCGATGAAGCGCGCGAGATAGAAGGCGATCTGCGGATCGTTCGGCTGATAGTCGGCGGTCGCCGGCGCGACGGCCTGCGCCTGGCCGAGCCGATCGACCTGCACCACCCAGGGCACAATCGAGCCATTGGCGGACTGCCAGACCAGCGCCGCCGAAAGACCGGCCGCGAGTACCAATGAGCCGAAGGCCATGTAGCGCCAGTTGCGAGCCTGGACGCGGGCTGAGCCGATCCGGTCGTCCCAGACCTGCGCGGCGCGCTGATAAGGCGTCTCGGGCTGAGGGGATTTGCCGTAGTGGGTGGATGGTCGTTTGAACATTGTCAGTCGCTTTCGGAGAGGTTGACGGAGGAGCCGCCGCCATGGCTGTCGCCGCTGCGCACGGCGTGGGCGGCCGCGGAGGCGCCGTGGGACATTTGCTGGGAGCGTTTCATGCGCTTCGCCCAGGCTGGCGGGCCGTCGCTGGTGGAAGATGCGGCTCCCGGAGATGCGGTCTCTGCAGCGGTTGCCGTCGTTGCCCCGGGTGCGCCCGTGGCGATCTCCGTCGCGGCCTGGCCACCGGCCTGATAGCTCTGCTTCAGGCTGTCGGCGGCGCGGCCGGCCGCGCGCTTCAACGGTGAGACGGCCGCCCTCGCGCCGGTGCTCGCAACATTGCCCAGGCCAGAGGCGACGCCCGATGCGCCCGATTGTCCGGCCGCGCCGAGGCTGTAGGCGGTGGAGGCGCCGCCCGCGAGGGCTGCGCCTCCACGAGCCGCGGCGGCAGCACCGCCAGCTAGCGCAGCGCCACCCGAGGCGACTGCGCCGGCGGCGGCCGCACCTGCGGCGACCATGCCGCCGGCGGCAAGACCAGTGCCAATGGCCGCGCCGGCGCCGAGCTGCGGACCACCCGAAATCAGGCCGTTGGCGATGCCGGGGCCGAAAATGCCGAGACCGAGCAGCGAAAGCGCGGCGAGCACGATCGCCATGGCGTCGTCGATTGATGGCGTGTTGCCTCCGAACCCGGAGGTAAATTCGGAAAAGAGCGTCGATCCGATGCCGATGATGACAGCGAGCACCAGCACCTTGATGCCGGAGGAGATGACGTTGCCCAGCACGCGCTCGGCCATGAAGGCGGATTTGCCGAACAGGCCGAAGGGAATGAGGACGAAGCCGGCCAGCGTCGTCAGCTTGAACTCGATCAGGGTGACAAAGAGCTGGATCGCGAGGATGAAGAACGCCAGCAGCACCAGCGCCCATGCGAAAAACATGCAGGCGATCTGGATGAAGTTCTCGAAGAACGACCAGTAGCCCATCAGGTTGGAGATGGAGTCGAGCAGCGGGCGGCCGGCATCGAGGCCGGTCTGTGCCACCTTGCCCGGGCGCATGAGATCGCTGACGGCAAAGCCGGTGCCCGACGCTTTCAGGCCGAGACCCGCGAAGCTCTCGAAGATGATACGGGCGAGATTGTTCCAGTTGGAGATCAGGTAGGCGAAGACGCCGACGAAGAGGGTCTTCTTGACGAGGCGCGCCATGATGTCGTCGTCGGCGCCCCACGACCAGAAGAGCGCGGCGAGCGTCACGTCGATGACGATGAGCGTGGTGGCGATGAAGCCCACCTCGCCGCCGAGCAGCCCGAATCCGCCGTCGATGTAGCGTGTGAAGACCTCGAGGAAATGGTCGATGACGCCGGTGCCGCCCATGTCAGCGGATCTCCGGCCGGGCGGGATCAGCCAGATCCGCCGGCGCACTCCGAAACAACGTAGTCGGCGCAACCGGTGTCGGTAAGGATGTCTGGGCTGGTTGCCCGAGGAAGCGGCGACGGTTCTCGGCCCATGCTTTCAGGCAGCCGGGATCGCTCGTGCCAGCCTCGCCGATCTCGGAACAGCGAAGCAATTCGGCGGCGAGAGGATCTTGTGCGGCGACGGGACGGCCCTGCGTCGCGAGGGCGTCCGGCGAAACGTCCTTGCGGTTCATCTCGATCGCGGTCGCCGTGATGGCGACCGCGACGAAGACGATGGCGCCGACGCGCGCGAGGGTCTTGCCGTCCATCACGCCAGCCTCAGTTGCCGCTGCTCGGGAACATGCGCGCATTGCCGGGCTGGTAGCCTGAGCCCGGCGTCAGGAAGCGTCGGCGTTGCTCGCGACCCTGTTCGGCAGCGGTGGCCTGCTCGGCCGACTGCAATGCCTGTGCCCGACCGTTGGCCGCGACGACGGCAGTGAGATCGGCGAGCTGCTGGGCCTGAAGCGCGAGAAGCTGGTTGCCGGCCTGCGTCGCCTGAAGCGCGCCGGTTGCGCCCTGGCTCTGGCCGACCAGCGCCGACATCTGGGCGCGGTTGGTGTCGATGTTGCCGACGACGCCGGCCTGCACGCGCATGGCATCCTGCAGGCCGCCGACCGTGTTCTGCCAGCGCGAGCGAGCATCGGTGATGAGCTGCTGATCCGTCGCCGACATCGAGACGTTGCCGTATTTCTGCTGGAACGCCCGGTCGATCTGCTGGACGTCATAGGCGATGTTCTGGGCCTGCTGGAGGAGCTGTTGCGTCCGCTGAACCGACTGCTGAAGCTGTTGGAGCGATGAGTACGGCAGGCTCGCAAGGTTGCGCGCCTGGTTGATCAGCATCTGCGCTTCGTTCTGAAGTGAGGTGATCTGGTTGGTGATCTGCTGGAGCGATCGCGCTGCCGTCAGCACATTTTGTGCATAGTTCGAGGGATCGAACACGATGATCGCGTGAGCTGGCGTCGCCAGCATCGGCGTGAGCGCGACGGGAGCGATCAGCAGCGCGGCAGCGAACCGCGCTGCGCGGGAATTGCGCAGTTTCATTGGGACGTCTCCTTGTTGATGAGCGTGGGGATGAGGTCAGCCGCCCAGCCGACCTCACGGTGATCGAGCCAGGCGGCGAGGAAGCCGTCGCGTCCATGTTCGGCGACGATGCGGGCGATGGCCGCCTGGTCGGTCTTCGACGACGCGGCGCAGAGCGCGAGCGCCACATCGGACAAGCCGAGTTCGAACAGCCGATTGCCGCGACGGGACTGGCAGTAATAGTCGCGCTTCGGCATTGCCCGCGCGATGATCTCGATCTGGCGGTCATTGAGGCCGAAGCGCCGGTAGATCGCGGTGATCTGCGGCTCGATCGCGCGCTCATTCGGCAGCAGAAGCCGGGTCTGGCAGCTCTCGATGATGGCGGGCGCGATCGCCGAGCCGTCGATGTCCGACAGGCTTTGCGTGGCGAAGATGACGCTGGCGTTTTTCTTGCGCAGCGTCTTCAGCCACTCACGGAGCTGGCCGGCGAAGCCGTCATCGTCCAGCGCCAGCCAGCCCTCATCGATGATGAGGAGGGTCGGCGAGCCGTCGAGCCGGTCTTCGATGCGATGGAAGAGATAGGAAAGGACCGCGGGCGCCGCGTCGGTGCCGATCAACCCTTCGGTCTCGAACGCCTGAACAAAGGCCGATCCGAGATGCTCGCGCTCGGCGTCGAGCAACCGGCCGTAGGGACCGCCGACGCAATAGGGCCGGAGCGCCTGCTTGAGATCATTCGACTGGAGCAGCACGACCAGGCCGGTGATGGTACGTTCCTCTATGGGCGCCGACGCCAACGAGGTCAGCGCCGTCCAGATGTGCTCCTTCGCCTCGGGCGTGATCGCGACACCCTCGCGAGTCAGGATCGACACGATCCAGTCACCCGCCCAGGCGCGCTCGGGCACGTCGTGAATGCGGGCGAGCGGTTGAAGGCTGACGCTGTCGACGGCGCCATCGCTGAGATCGCCACCAAGATCGTGCCAGTCGCCGCCCATGCCGAGCGCCGCCGCCCGGATCGAGCCGCCGAAGTCGAAGGCGAAGACCTGGGCGCGGGCATAGCGTCGGAACTGGAGCGCCATCAGCGCCAGCAGCACGGACTTGCCTGCGCCGGTCGGGCCGACGATCAGCGTGTGGCCGACGTCGCCGACATGAAGCGAAAGCCGGAACGGGGTCGAGCCTTCGGTCTTGCCGAAGAGCAGTGGGGGCGCTGCAAAATGCTCGTCCCGCACCTCGCCCGCCCACACCGCAGACAGCGGGATCATGTGGGCGAGATTGAGCGTGGAGATCGGAGGTTGGCGGACGTTCGCATAGACGTGGCCGGGCAGTGATCCGAGCCAGGCGTCCACCGCGTTGATGGTCTCGGCCATCGCGGTGAAGTCGCGGCCCTGGATGACCTTCTCGACTAGCCGCAACTTCTCGTCGGCTATGCGCGGATCGTCATCACACACCGTCACCGTCGCGGTGATATAGGCCATGCCGGCATAGTCAGCGCCGAGTTCCTGGAGCGCGAGATCGGCATCAGCCGCCTTGTTCGCGGCATCGGTGTCCACGAGGACGGATGCCTCGTTGGTCATCACCTCCTTGAGGATCGCGGCGATCGACTTGCGCTTGGCGAACCATTGCCGCCGGATCTTGGTCAGCAGCTTGGTCGCGTCGGTCTTGTCGAGCAGGATCGCGCGCGTCGACCAGCGATACGGAAATGCGAGACGGTTCAGCTCGTCGAGCAGGCCTGGCGTCGTCGCCGTTGGAAAGCCTGTGACGGTGAGGATGCGCAGATGCGAGGCGCCAAGGCGCGGTTCGAGCCCGCCGGTCAGCGGCTGGTCGGCGAGAAGCGCGTCGAGATAGATCGGCGTCTCGGGCACGCGGACACGGTGCCGTTTGGTCGAGACGCAGCCGTGGAGATAGGTGAGCGTCTCCGCGTCATCGAGCCAGCGGCATTCCGGCATGAAGGCTTCGACCAAGCGCAGAATGCGATCGGTGCGATCGGCAAAGCCGGTGATCACCTCGTTGGGGTCGAGGCCCGACTTCTCCCGTCCCTCATAGAGCCAGGATTCGGCGCGCGCGGCGTCTTCCGCCGGCGGCAGATAGGTGAAGGTCAGGAAATAGCTCGACTCGAAATGCGCGCCGGCCTCCTCGAAATCCGCCCTGCGCTCGGCATCGACCAGCGCGGAGGCAGCGTCGGGAAAGCGGCTGTCGGGATAGAGGTTCGAAGGGTGGCGTTGGGCTTCGACGAAGATCGCCCAGCCGGAGCCGAGGCGACGGAAGGCGTTGTTGAGGCGGCCGGCGACGGCGACCAGCTCGGCCGGGACGGCGCTGTCGAGGTCGGGGCCGCGAAACCGCGCGGTGCGCTGAAAGCTGCCGTCCTTGTTGAGGACGATGCCGGCGCCAACCAGCGCGACCCAGGGCAGGAAGTCAGCGAGCCGGCTGTTGCGGTTACGATATTCGGCGAGGTTCATCATCGGCGCGCTCCCCGTCAGACCGAGAGGTGCGCGGGGACGCGCAGATGGCGGCGCACCACGTCGACGAAGAGCGGATCGCGCTTCGCGGCCCACACCGCCGCGACATGGCCGATCGCCCAGATGGCGATGCCGACCAACCAGAGGCGAAGGCCGAGGCCAACGGCGCCAGCGAGCGTCCCGTTCATGATGGCGATGGCGCGCGGCGCGCCGCCGAGCAGGATCGGCTCGGTCAGCGCCCGGTGAACGGGAGCCGTGTAGCCTGGGACATCGCCGCCCTGTTCGACACCGCCCGTCATCAGACGAGCGCTCCGCCGCCGAACGAGAAGAACGACAGGAAGAAGCTCGACGCCGCGAAGGCGATCGACAGGCCGAAGACGATCTGGATCAGCCGGCGGAAGCCGCCTGATGTGTCGCCGAAGGCGAGCGTCAGGCCGGTGACGATAATGATGATCACCGCGATGATCTTGGCGACCGGGCCTTCGATCGACTGCAGGATCTGTTGCAGCGGCTGCTCCCACGGCATTGACGAGCCGGAGGCATGGGCGGGCGCGGCCATCATCACAGACAGCGTGGCGACGGACACGGTCATGGCGAGACGGCGGCGGACTTGAGTCCGGCACATTGAGCGCAGGCGTTGGATCACAGGCGTTCTCCTTCAGGGCTTGGGGTGAGCGAGGTCGGGCCGCCGGTGCCCTCGATGACGGCCGGCGCGACGCGGTAATCGCCATCGAGGCCGAGGCCCTTGACGCGTGCGAGCTCGGAGAGCCGGCGCGCCGAGCCGCGGCCGGAGAGGACGGCAACGATGTCGATCGTCTCGGCGATCAGCGCGCGCGGGACGGTGACGACGGCCTCCTGGATGAGCTGTTCCATTCGGCGCAGCGCACCGATCGCGCTGCCGGCATGGATCGTGCCGACGCCGCCGGGATGGCCGGTGCCCCAGGCCTTGAGCAGTTCCAGGGCTTCGGCGCCGCGCACCTCGCCGATCGGAATACGATCGGGGCGAAGACGCAGCGAAGAGCGAACGAGATCGGAGAGAGAGGCGACGCCGTCTTTCGTGCGCATCGCCACGAGGTTCGGCGCGGCGCATTGCAGTTCGCGCGTATCTTCGATGATGACGACGCGATCGTCGGTCTTCGCGACCTCTGCGAGCAATGCGTTGGTCAGCGTGGTCTTGCCGGTGGACGTACCGCCGGCGACCAGAATGTTCGCGCGCGCAGCGACGCCTTCGCGTAACGTCTCGGCCTGCGCTGTCGACATGATGCCCGCTGCGACATAGTCGTCGAGGGTGAACACTGCGACGGCGGGCTTGCGGATCGCGAAGGCTGGAGCCGCGACCACAGGCGGAAGAAGACCCTCGAACCTTTCCCCGGTCTCGGGGAGTTCGGCGGAGACACGCGGCGCGCCGGCATGGACTTCGGCACCGACGTGATGGGCGACCAGGCGGACGATGCGCTCGCCGTCGGCTGCCGGCAGCTTACGGCCGGTATCCTCAAGCCCGCTGGAGAGACGGTCGATCCAGAGCCGCCCGTCGGGATTCAGCATCACTTCGACAATGGACGGGTCTTCCAGGAAGCCAGCGATGGCAGGTCCGAACGCCGTGCGCAGCATGCGCGCGCCCCGCTGGATCGCCTCGGATTGCTGGTGCGTGGTCGTCATCTTGTCCCCGTGCTGGCGGGGACGCGGCATGCAGTCCCCTGACGGGGATGATTAAAAGAGCCGGAAATCGGGTCGGTTCAACAAGTATCTCGATGCGTGCGGCCATGGCGAAGAAAAGGCGGCAATCGGCGGAGTTGAATATTCAGCCTGGATCGCCGTTTGTCTTGAAGAGCGCATGGTCTGCGCCGTCGCGCAGCGAGTCGACATCGCGCGAAAGCTCTTTCAGGAACCTGTCGCCGGTCGCCAATCGCCGACCGAGCGATTGCATGAAGCCTTCGAAGCGTTCCGTTCCTTTCGCGCGCGCCGAGGCTTGCGCGCTTTCGGGCAATGGCGGCGTGATAGTGAGCCAAAAGCGGATGAACAGCGAGACGGTCTCGCCCAGGATGGCGATATCCTCGTCGAGCCCATCGATCTGGCGGCCGAGCTTGTCCATGCGGCGTGCGAACACGGCCTCGAGCCGTTCGGAGGCGTCGGCCGAGAGGAAGGACGCGACGGCTGCTTCGATCACCGCGGATTTGGAGACATTGCGCCGGAGCGCCAGCGCCTCGACCTGCTTCAGTAGGCCGGGGTCGAAATAGACGTTCATGCGGGTCTTGGCCTGCACCGGCATCTCCTACAATTCGATGCCGTCGGCCGGGTCCATCGTCGCCTGCCGGGCGACGATGCGAATACGCTGGCGCAGCGCTCGCGCCTTGGCGGCGTCCACGTCGGGCTCATCGTCCAAAAGATCAAACTCCTGCTCGGGCGGCCGCGCGGCCGGGACGATCTCTTCATGCTCGGGCAATTCCGGCTCGCGGCGGATGCCGGCATTGGCCGGATCGCCATCGGCGCCGTCGCTTGTTGTGGTTGCCGCCGCTGCGGCCGATGGCGCGATCACACGCGCCGACCATTCATCCGTCATCGTCGCTGCGGCTCGCGGCGCGATAAGATCGGGCGGCGGCAGGATGCGCTCCTTGAAGCGCGCATCCTCGAAATAGCGCGCCTTCTTCGCCCGGATCGGCGGCGTGCCCGCCACCATGACGATCTCGTCGCTGGGCGGAAGCTGCATGATCTCGCCGGGCGTCAGGAGCGGCCGCGCCGTCTCCTGGCGCGACACCATGAGGTGCCCGAGCCACGGCGCCAGCCGATGGCCGGCATAGTTAGTGGAATCGCGCAGCTCCGTCGCGGTGCCGAGCGAATCCGACACACGCTTGGCGGTGCGCTCGTCATTGGCGGCGAAGGCGACGCGCACATGGCAATTGTCGAGGATCGAATTGTTCGACCCATAGGCGCGCTCGATCTGGTTGAGGCTCTGCGCGATCAGGAAACTCTTGAGACCGTAGCCGGCCATGAAGGCCAAGGCGGACTCAAAAAAGTCCAATCGGCCGAGCGCGGGAAACTCGTCGAGCATGAGCAGCAGGCGATGGCGTTTGTTCGACGCCTTCAATTCCTCGGTGAGCCGCCGGCCGATCTGGTTGAGGATCAGGCGGATCAGGGGCTTGGTGCGGTTGATGTCGGACGGCGGCACGACGAGGTAGAGGGTGACCGGCCGCCGGTCCCCGACCAGATCGGCGATGCGCCAGTCGCAGCGCGCCGTCACCTTCGCCACGACCGGATCGCGATAGAGGCCAAGGAAGCTCATGGCGGTCGACAGCACGCCGGATCGCTCGTTCTCTGATTTGTTGAGCAGCTCGCGCGCGGCGGAAGCAACGACGGGATGGACGCCCGCTTCGCCCAGATGCGGCGCCGACATCATCGCGCGCAGCGTCGCTTCGACTGGCCGGCGCGGATCGGAGAGGAAGTTGGCGACGCCCGCCAGCGTCTTGTCGGGCTCGGCATAGAGGACGTGCAGGATCGCGCCGACCAGCAGGCTGTGGCTTGTCTTCTCCCAATGGTTGCGCTTGTCGAGGCTGCCTTCGGGATCGACCAGGATGTCGGCGATGTTCTGGACGTCGCGCACCTCCCATTCGCCGCGCCGGACTTCCAGCAACGGATTGTAGGCGGACGATTGTGCATTGGTCGGATCGAACAGCAGCACGCGGCCATGCTTGGCGCGGAAGCCGGCGGTCAGGGTCCAGTTCTCGCCCTTGATGTCGTGGACGATGCAGCTTCCCGGCCAGGTAAGCAGCGTCGGCACAACGAGCCCGACACCCTTGCCACTCCGCGTCGGGGCGAAGCACAGCACATGTTCGGGGCCGTCATGGCGCAGATAATCCTGGATGTGCCGGCCGAGCACGACGCCATCGGGACCAAGCAGGCCGACGGCGCGGATTTCCCGGTCGTCGGCCCAGCGGGCGGAGCCGTAGGTCGCCACATTGCGCGCCTCGCGCGCCCGGATGAGCGACATGAAGATGGCGACGGCGATGGCGATGAAGCTGCCGGATACGGCGATCGCCGCTCCCTCCAGGAAGATGGATGGCGCATAGGCGTCGAACGAAAACCACCACCAGAAAAAAGCCGGTGGAGAATAGACCGGCCAGCCCGCCAGTTTGAACCATGGGGCGCCAAGCTGCGCCTGAAAGCCGAGCCGCCATGCGGTCCATTGCGTCGCCGCCCATGTCGTCAACAGCACAACGGTCAGGACAACGGCGATCTGACCCCAGAGTATTCGGCCTCCACGCATACAGGCTCCAATCGGCAAAAGAGATGGAGCCGATCAGAGAATAGGCGTTTTCGCGAGACTCAACAGAAAAGACATATCGGCGTGCCGCCGGATACCATGGCGTAGAAATCGGATGGTTCGCTTAGTGCCGTGTCTTGCCCTGAGCCTCTTGCGTCGCCTCCGCGACGGCCTGCTGGAGAATGCGGCGGTAGCCCTGCTTGGTCATCCATTGCGCGCGGGCGAGATGGCTTTCCCAGCAGGCCCTTGTGCGGTCTTCCTCGGCGACCGGATCGCGGTGCAGCACGATCCGCGCCACCTCGGACCAGTCCGCTCCGTCCGTCTGCGCATCCAGCAAACGCAGATAGGTCACATAATGCTCTTCGTCATAAGTCGTGATCTCGGGGCCGCTCGGGGCCTCGTCATCGACATCGGGATCAAGCTTGGGTCTGACGCGCATCGAACGCCCTCCCTTCAGGGCCAACAGCACCAAAAATCCTGAACTGGGATAATCCCATATCAGGATTACCGAAATGGCCTCCCTTCATCAATGGAGCGCCGTTCCGAATGCAGAAGTCCTTGCGCACATCCCGACAGCAGCGTCTCCTGTCCCTGCTCGTCGAAGCACGCAAGGCGAAAGGTATGACCCAGGCCGAAATTGCCGCAGCGCTCGGCAGGCCGCAATCCTTTGTCGCCAAATATGAGAACGATGAGCGACGGATTGATGTCATCGAGTTCGTCGATATTGCTGCGGCGCTGGGCGTTTCGGCTGCCGAAATCCTGAAAGAGATCGAATCGACCGCAGAGGCCCCCAAACGAACCGGCGGGCGAAAATCCCAACCCCTCCGCTAGCGGCCGATCAGGGCGCGAACGTCCTTGAGGAGCACAAACAGGTGCATCGGATCGCTGGGCGACGCGATGAAATCGAAATGTTCGTAGAAGGCTCGCGCCTCCTCATCCTTGGCATGGACGGCAAAAGCGCGCAGGCCCGCGATTTCGGCGGCGGCGAGCGTGCGGCCGAGCGCATCCTTGAGCAGGCCGGAGCCGATCCCCTTGCCTGACCAGGCGCTGGCCACCGCGAGGCGTGCGAGGATCATCAGGGGAACCGGATGACGGGCGACGCCCTTCTTCAACCGCCCGGGCGCATCGTCATAGGCCACGTCGCCATAGGTCAGGGTGTAATAGCCGACCACCTCATCGTCCGAGAGGGCGAGATAGGTCTGCGCGCTGTTGGAAAGCTGGCTTTGCAGGGCGAAGCGGATCAGGAAGCGGTTGAGCGGCTCCTTGCCGCAATCGAACCCCTCGACGCGATGCTCGCGCCGCAGCTTCTCGATACGGAGCGCCACGGGGCTATTCGCCGGGATGCTCGAACAGGCCGGGCTCGTTCAGGAGCCGCTTCAGCCTCGGCAACGGACGGGGCGGTGCATCGAGCGCGGCGAGGAAGGCTTGCCAGCGCTCCGCGTCCAGCCCGAAATGCTGGCGGTCCGGCAAGGTCTCTTGGGCACGGATGAGCGCGCTTTCCAGCACGAACTCGCTGACCGACCGTCGCTCGGCTTGGGCCGCGGCGTTCAGCACGCGCTTGGCCTCCGGCGTCAGCCGCAGGTCGAGTTTCTCGGATCGGGTTGCATTGGCCATGGTGACGCCTCCTGATCGACTATATAGCATGTTCGGCCTCCTTTGTCATGACATTGTCGGGCATTATGGCGGTCATAGCCCGAGTTCCCGCTGTTTCCCGAGCTGCCAGGATACCGATCCGCCCTGGACCACGCCGATAACCTCGCGGCCGCGCTGGCGCTCGATGACCGGCCGCCAGGGGACTAGGGTGAACTCATGGCTCTTCTCGACGATGGCAAATCTGCCGCTCGCGAGCTGGACGGTGCCGGTGAATGTGCCGCTCACGGTCTCGCCGTCTCCGGAGGCGCGGAACGGCATGGGCTTTGACACCGCCAGCTCGGCGCCGGCGCGCGCGACCTCACGCTCGCGCAGCGTGGCAAGCAGATTGCGGCGATAGAACACCCGGCCGGTCGGCTGGCGGGTGGCATCACCCTGGTCGATCAGATGTTCGCGGCGGCGGTCCATCGCCTGGGCGACGGCCTGTCCGAAGCCAGCCGGCGCCAGATCGGACGCCTCGCCTGCGATCAGCCGGCGGTCGAGCCAGGTGGCGCCGTCCGCCCCGATCTGGCTTTCCAGATCGAAGGCCGAGAGGACGCGGATATTGACGCGGACACTGCGGCCGGCGTCATGGGCGGCTGCCCGGCTCTCGAAATCCTCGGGGATGCGCCAGCGGTCGGCGTCGATGCGCTCGACGATGCCGGCGCGGCGCAACGCCTCCAGCCGGCGGACATGGGCATCGACGAAGCCTTCGTAGTCGCCACCGGGCACGCGGCCGTCGAACCGGGCCTGCTCCAGATGGCGGCTCGGCTGATAGACGCCGTCCTTGGTCATAACGGCAATGGCGCGATCCGAAGGCCGGGCCGCCATATCGGCCGGACCGATCTCAACGATGCTGCCGATACGCGCATCCTCGACGCGACCCGCATCGAAGCCGGAGACATGGTGCGCGCGGCCATCGATCCCGTCGACAACCAGGGTGATGTTCTCGCCCAGTTCGTCGGCGAGATGCTTGTCGATGACGCGGCCGACAATCGGCGCGCCTGCCGCGCCGTCATGAATCTGGAAGCTGGCCGGATCGCGCTCCTGTCCCTCCGCCCGAAGCACCTTCTGCATGGTGCGGATGATGTCTCCGCGCTCGCCCAGCTCGCGCAGGGTGGGCTCAAGTCGGTCACTCAACTCCCAGACGCCCGGCGCATGCTCGGTGGCAAGCCCCATCTTTTCCAGCTTGCCAAGCCGGGCCAGACGAAGCGCCCGGCTGGCGATGCCGCGCGGATCGCCGGGCTCGGGACGAAGATCGACCAGGCCGTGGCGCGCCTCTGCGATCATGGCGCGGTCGATGCGGGTGAAGCGGTCCTGACCGATTTCGGCGGAGAGCTTGCTCTGCTGCTCGATCTCGGTGACGGGACCGAGTTCGAGCGTCACGAGCGCGCTGGCGCGTTCGCGGACGCCGTGGGCGATATAGTCGCCGTTGATGACCAGATCCTCGCCCAGCTCGTCGCGGCCGTTGACGATAACATGGACATGGGGATGGCCGGTGTTGAGGTGATTGACCGCGATCCAATCGAGCTTCGTGCCGAGGTCGGCTTCGACCTGGCTCATCAGGTCGCGCGTGTAGCCGGTCAGGTCCGCAAGGTCGGCCGCATCCTCGGGCGAGACGATCAAGCGGAACTGGTGGCGGTCATCCTTGCCGCGATCGAGGAAGGCATCGCCGTCGGCGCGATCCGCGGTCGCCGAGTAGAGCTGGCCGCGCTCGCCGTCGCGCGAGGTTCCGTCGCGCTGAATGTAGCGCAGATGGGCGGCCGCGCGGCCGTTCTTGCCGGCGGCGCGGACGGAGCGCGATTTGACGATGACGCGGCGGCTGCCGGGCTGGCGATGGCTCCAGCCATCCGAGAGGTTGCGGGCGCGCACGAAGGCCGCGCCGCGGCCGCGCTTCACGCCCCGGCCGCTCGCCAATGCCGATCGTGATCCATCCTTGGCGGCGCGGCCCGTGGCAGCGGCACGCGCCCCGCGCGATGGCGATCCGCCATGCTGGCGGGCGATCTTCTTGACCTTGGTGAAGAAGCTCTTGGTCTTGGCGCCGCCGCGCGCATCCGATCGAATGCGGCCTGGCCGTGGGCGGAAGTGGTTCTCGTCGTCGCTCATCGGCGCGGATCCTGCCGATGAGTGGGATTTCCGGCTAGAGTGCCGCCGAGAGCCTTGCAAAGGCTGGCGTTCCGCCGGATGGCGGCACCATGCCCTCCATTCGAGGGTGCCACCCCCAACAGTGTGCAGACAAGGGCTTGCCCGGCAGATCGGCCCCATGGGGTGCCGTCCGCTTTAATCTTGCCCTCCCGCCTCTCTGCCCGTTCTGCCCCTCCTGCCGATCTTCGGTCCTGACCCCACACTGCCGACCTGCACAATGGAACGACCACGTTCAGCCACTGGACCTTGGTCCTCATCGCGGTTCTCCGGGGCTGACGCGGGAAACGAAAAGGCCGCCGGGTTGCGGCGTGATCGCAGAGACGTCGCGCACCGATGGTGCAGCCGAGATCTTGGCGACGTGCTCGCCGGGCGGCACAGGATCAGCGCTCGGCGTGCGCTCCGGTCGCGCCACGAACAGCGGCGCACGGCTCCAGGACTGCGGGTCGGCAGCAGCGACGACCACCGGAGCGGTGACTTCGCCGCCGCCGATCAGCGGCGCAAGCTGGGCGACATAGGCGCGGGTCTCGGCAGGCAATGGCCGGCCGGTCGTGCGATGGCCGTCGTAGCGGCCGGGACCGGCATTGTAGGCGGCGAGCATCGCGCTGACATCGCCGTAGCGGTCGAACATCTCGCGCAGATAGGCGGCGCCCGCGAGAATGTTGTCGCGCGGGTCATAGGGGTCATTGCCGAGGCGATAACGGAGGCGCAGCCTCGCCCAGGTGTCGGGCATGATCTGCATCAAGCCCATCGCGCCGGCCGAGGAGATCGCGCGCACATCGCCCGCGCTCTCGGCGCGCAGGACAGCCCTGATCCAGGCCGCCGGAATGCGGAAGCGCTGCGCCGCTTCCGCGATCGGAGCGGCATAGGCATCGGCCGTCGCCGGACGCTCGATCGGCCGCGCCTGGGCCGGCGCAGCGCCCGGCAAGGCGCCGACGGCCAGAACGCCGGCGAGCAGGAGAACGGCATAGCGCGAGACCGCGCTGTCTCCGCTTCGAGCCCAGCCTGCCAGCGTGCTCGCTGCGGTCAAGGGTGCGCGACAAGCGCCGGCCGTTGGCCGCCCTTGACCTTCGCTGCGCGCGCCGGCCGTCTGATCGTCGAGCGGGACGAAGGGATGAGAGGGCTTTTCCGCGAACCAAGGGATGGCGGCTTTGAACGCGATCCTGACGGGATGGCGCATCGTCTTCAGTCCCGCTCGGCGCGCTTAGCCGGGCGGTTCCAGTGCAGCGACCATGAGGATTCATCGTCGCCATTGCGGAACAGATTGGCGCGGATCGGCTGCGGCAAAGTGGGATCGTCGATGAGCAGCGAGACATAGCTGCCTGCCTTCTCGCCGGTGCGTTTCCAGCCCGCGCCGATCTCCGGTCCGTCTTCTGCGCCGTGATGGACGCGGTAGTCGGGCGCGTTCTCGGCCTCCGAAGGTTCGGCCGGAACGATGGTGAGGTCGCGGTAGAGCGTGAGCGTATGGACGCGCCCGACGAAGCCCGATTTTTCGGCGGTGAATTGACCAATCTGCGGCATGGTAAGCCTCCTGCGGTTGGGGGTGGGAAAGCGAAGTCAGTGTGTCGGCGCGCGCCACATGAAGTGGCCGTCGCCGTCCTCGTCGGTCCACAGCGGGACCGCGCGACCGATGATATGGTCCGTGGAGGTCGGGCCGAAATAGCGACCGTCGAGGCTGTCGCGGACCTGCCAGTTCATGAGGAAGATCTCGCCGGTCGGGATGCGACGGCAGCCCTGCCAGACCGGCAGATCGCG
Source organism: Allobosea eneae (assembly GCF_042657265.1). Classification (NCBI taxonomy): domain Bacteria; kingdom Pseudomonadati; phylum Pseudomonadota; class Alphaproteobacteria; order Hyphomicrobiales; family Alloboseaceae; genus Allobosea; species Allobosea eneae. The sequence continues at coordinate 21,250 of NZ_JBHSLW010000022.1, read as the reverse complement.
GCCGGCGCGATCGCGTTCGAGCGCCGTTCCGACCTCGACGCGATCGACGGTGATGGTGAGGTTGGTCCGGCAAACCGTTTGTCCGGACACCGCCAGCACGCGCTTCATCAGCGGCACGCCTTTCGGCAGATAGCCGCGATCGGCGAGGAAGGTCGCGAGCGGTTCGGGAGCGTCGACGGCAACGAGATCGGTCACCTCGAACGGGCCGTCGAAGTCGATCGTGTAGAAGCCGATCGGCGCGCTCGCCGACGCGTTCCAGATCAGTTTGATCGGCATCGGCGTGAGGCCGGGATAACCGACGCCCATGGTCGCGAGAGCCGTCGCGATGATGAGGCCGGCGCGCGTCATGGCACGATCCTGCGGCGGCGAAGCCAGGCCGCATGCTGCCCGGGCGTGTAGGTGCGCGGCGCCTCTCCGACGCTCAGCCGGTTGTGGACATGCCGCCAATGCTCCGGCGCAACGTCCGCCGGATCGAGGCCGAGCGCCTCCACCGCGTCGATCGCCTGCAGCACGCGCTCAACCCTGGGCCAGCCATCAAGGCGCAGCAGGATGTCGCCGCCGGGCCGCACGAAAGGCAGCGTCTGGAACGGCTCGCCGCGGCCGACCGCGCGCACGATGTCGATGCGCGAGATGATCGTGCCGAAATCGTTGGAGGCCCAGCGGACGAAGGCGAAGATGCTGTCGGGCGCGAAGCCGACGATGATGCGGCGACGGTCGAGAATCTGTTCGTAGCTCTTGCGGCCGAACCTGATCCAGTTCTCGATTTTCTTTTGGCTCCAGGTCAGCTCGACCAAGGTGGTGGAGGGCGCGGAACCGTCCGGCAGCGGACGGCCGCGCATGCGGCGGGCCGCATTGCCGGTCATGAGGTCTCTCCCTCGGTGGGTGGGAATTCGCGCGCGAGCAGCGCGCGCAGCATGTCGGTGACGGTCTCACCGCGCCGGAAGGCCGCGACCTTGATGCGGCCGCGCAGCTCCGGCGTGATGTCGATCGTCAGCCGCGCGGTGAAGGTGGCAGTGGCGTCCGCGCGCAGGGACTGCGCGTCGGGAGCCTTGATCCAGCTCTCGGCGTCGCCCGGGCGGGAGGCGAAGCCGCGCTTGCCGGCGCGCCCGGTCATGGCGCGGTCCTCGCGATTCGGAGCCGATCGATCTCGGCGGCAAGCGCGGCGATCTCGCGTGCGGCCGGACTGTCATCATCGATCTCGGAAGCGAGCCGGCCGGACTGCGCAGCGTCGGCGAAGACGACACGCTGGCCGATGGTGCTGGCGAGCACGGGGGGATCGTGATCGGCCAGCGTCTCGGCCGTCTCGCGGGCGATGATGGTGCGCGCGCCGCAGCGGTTGAGCACGAAACGGGCTGCGAGCTGCGGCCGGTAGATGCGCGCTTCGCTGAGAAGCGCCAGCATCTCGGCCGAGGCCCAGCCGTCGAGCGGCGACGGCTGCACTGGGATCAGCACCAGGTCGACGGCGAGCAGCGCCGAGCGCATGAGGCCGGCGATGCGCGGCGGACCGTCGATGACGACATGATCGGCGTCACGCGCCAGCTCGGGGGCTTCGCGATGCAGCGTGTCGCGCGCCAGGGCGACGACGCCGAACAGGCGCGGCAGGCCCTCGCGGCTCCGCTGCTGCGACCAGTCGAGCGCCGAGCCTTGCGGATCGGCGTCGATCAGGGTGACACGGTGTCCTCTGCTGGCCCATGCACCGGCGAGATGCAGCGCGAGCGTCGTCTTGCCGACACCGCCTTTTTGGTTGAGGAGCGCGACGATCATGGCGCACCTCGGCGGGTGGCACCGGCACCATGGATCGCGTGCGCGTGCGTCAAAGAAGAAGAGTTAGATTCTCTGTTAGATTCTTCTATAGAGTGCGCCGCGCGATTTGCGCCTGATGTACCGATAGTGCGTGCGCCTGATGTACCGATACCATTCACATGGTTTTCAACAGGCACTGTGGATTGTTTGTCGGGCCAGATGCGCAGCAGTTCGCGGTGGTCATCCCGTTCGATCTGAAGCCGGTAGCCGGGCAATGGCTGACGCGCCGCGATGCGGCGCAGGTCGAGCGCGAAATCGGAGACACGCGCGAGACTGCCGGACTTGGCGTGAAGATGCGCAATCTCGAACAGCCAGCCGTCGTGCTGGCGGCCGGCATGCTTGCGCGCGACGCGATACAGCCAGCGTTCGATGCCGCCGGTCAGCCGGAAATAGGCCGGGTCGATGGCAAGCACCAGCGAGCGGTCGACGACGCCATTGTAGAACCATTCGGGCAGCACGAATTCCATGCCCTCAACGCGGCCGGCCTGCGTCGTCATCTCCTCCCATTCGTTGATCCAGGAGAATTGCCGGCGGCGCCAATGCGCGCCGTTGCGGATGGTTGTGGCGATGACGGTCGATTGCAGGCGCGCCAGCGCGGCCTTCAGCAACAGATATTGCCGGTTGCCGGTCGGGCGGCCGATACCGCGCAGGAGCTGGTAGGGTGTGAAGCGAAAGAAGCGCGAGGTCGCGAGCCCGCGGTTCGCGGCCTCGACGAGCTGCGAAGCGGCCCAGATCAGAACGTCGGCGTCCCAGATGGTGGCCATGCCATGCTCGGGCATGCCGAACACCCGCACCTCGACATCGGCGGCCTGGTAGAAGATCGGTCGGGTGCGCGGCGTCTTCGCCAGCGAAAAGAACGGCCGCTCCATCAGGTCGCGCTGGTCGCGGGGCGATGCGTCGCCGCCGATCACCACGAAAGGATCGAGGTTGGTCCGCTCGCTGGCTTTGCGCTGACGCTCGCGGCGATGGTCATCGTCGCGCGGCATTCAGCGTTCGCCCCGCTCGGTCGGCGTCAGGCGACGCGCCGGAAACACGCGGCCGACATCCGTGTCGCGCGTCGATTTGCGAGCGCCGATCGCGGACCAGGCTTGCAGGTCTTCGATCGCATAGACGACGCGGCCGCCGATCTTGCGATAGACCGGACCGGTCCCGTATGTGCGATGCTTCTCCAGCGTGCGGAGCGAGATTCCAAGAAAGCGCGCGGCATCGGGCGTGCGCAACAGGCGCGGCGGCAGGTCCGCCTTCTGGTCGGCCATAAGATCACCTCTGGTTCGTCATGCGTGCGGCTGTCGGTGGCGACAGCGCGCGATGGCGAACCATGGCGAAGGATCGGCGGCGCGGAGCGTGCCGCATTTGCACCAAGGTGCTGGCGGCACCCCTTGCGGCGCGCGCTATTTGGCGGCGTTTGCCTACCGGCGACGCAGCTTGATCGGATAGTGCAACAGCAGGCGATAGCCGCCCTTCATCATGCTCAGTCCGTGGGCCACAAGGCGGCGGGCCTGGTTCTTGCGCGGGTCGTTTTCCCAATCCTCCTTCGTGCCGCGAAAGCCGAGGAGAACTTTGGCAATGGTGCGGTAGCTCTCGCCGCGCTGCCGCGCGTCGAGCGCCCGCAGCGAGAGGATATGGAACCGCCGAAGCTGCGCCGGCATCGCCCGGAAGTCCGGGCCTGGCGCACGGCCATTGAGCGCGCGCCAGAACCGTCGTGCAGCATGCACGCGCAGTTCGAGAAGCGCGTCCAACGGCAAGATGACGGCGTAGAACGTCGCCACCTCGGAAGGCGCATGGACGAGCCAGAACTGATGCGTGACACCATCGGCCTGCCAGACGCCGTGCCAGCCGTCATCGGACTGGCGCAGATCAAGGCCGTCGAGCTGCGTCAGAGCGATCGGCGTGACGGCGTCCGCGTCGATCGCCTGCGGCACTATAGTGAGACTAACGGCTTGTGGCTGCAGGCTTGGTATCCAGAACAGTGACTGCTGATCTGACGGCGTGTCGGGATCACACGGGAAATCGTAACCCCCAGCGTTTCGAAAATGCCGCCAGCGAACGCGCGGCCGGTTTCCTGAGACGCTCAATCTTCTGGAAGTCGCGATGATAATCATCATCGCGGCGGAGATATTCCCAGGCGAAGCCGGCGGCGGGAATGCCTTCGGCATGCTGATACGCTGCCGGCGAGCGCCAATCGATGCTGAGCATAGCGTAACCTCTCATTCACCGGGTCATGCAAGCCAACACCCGGACAGAGAGTTTCATCGACAAGGGAGCGTGTTTGTAGCCGCCATAGGCGGATATGTTGATCGTGCGTGGCGATCAATATTGGTTATTTTCTTCTTAACATTGTCTGCATGTTTTTGCGAGCCGGGCGAAGCCCGGCGAGCGGCGGCCGTGTTCCGGGCACGGCCGCGCGCCGATCCGCAAAGCCGGATCGGCACAAAAATGCCGGACACGGACATCCTGAAAGACGCGGAACCGTAGAGCCGGAGACCCGGCTCTACGGCTTTGCATTCATGCTGTCTTCAAGCGCTGCATTCCCTCAGCCAGCGTCCACAGCGCGCGGTTGAGGCTGACATTCTGGTCGATGCCATTGATGGCGCGGGTCTGACTGCGGCGGATGCGCCCCTCGGCGTTGCGCTTGCGGCCATGCAATCCACCACGAATGACGTTTTCCTGAATGACGTTGAAGGTGGTCCAGAGGCTTTGCCCGACATCCTCGCGGCGGCGCGGCGCGATGATCTGGTCTGGACGGACGGGGCTTTCATCCTCGCCATAACGGGCAACAAGGCTCGCCTCAGCAAAGACGCGTTGCTCGTCCTGCGACAGGCGCGTTTCCTTCATCGTCTCGCTGGCGTCGATCAGGCGCGGGAAATCCTCGGCGACGGTGTAAACGCCTTCGATGATGTCATGCTGGATATTGCCCTTGTGCGGCACGCGGACTTCCTCGAACCGCTCGCCCGCAATCATGCTGTTGGCGCAGACGAATCTTAGTATGCCCGCGAACATCTGATAGGCGCTGGTCCCGTCATGGCTGTTGACGATGATGACTTCGGCGGCTTCTGGCTTGCCGATGCCGTCATCGCGGCGCAGGCGCAGCATGTGCTTGGCGTGGCCGTGCCGGCTCCCGTCGCGTGGCACGGACTGGACGGCGAAGAACGGAAACCATCCTTCGCGGCGCAATCCCTCCACGATGTCGATGGTGGGAACATAGATATAGCGTTCCGAACGGCTGTCATGCGCCTCGCGCGCGAAGATCGATGGGACGTGGCGGTAAAGCGCCTCGTTATCGAGCGGCTCGCGCCCGCTGATCTGGTGCGCGTTGCGGCCGAAACGGGTTGCAAGCTGGTGATACATGGTCTTTCTCCTATGGGCTTGGGTTGGAGCGCAGCGACCGAAGCTGGGCGGAAGCTCACTCCGAAGTGCGCCGAGGGCTGGCCCTAAGCACGCGGCCTGGCGTGAGCGCCAGCGGGAGCCGGGCGAGAGACATCGATCAGGATGTGCAAGCCTGAAAGCCGTGAACACGGACATCCTGATCACGGTATTTCCTGAAAGGCGTGCGGCCATGAGCATGACGAAGCCCCGCTCGGGTGAGCGGGGCTTCTTGGGGTTCCGGCCTCAGTCGCCGCTGCGGCGGGACCAGATGAGGCTGTGGCCTTCGCCGTCCTCGGTCTCGACCAGGCTGGCGTAGATCGGCGCCGGGAAGCTCGGATCGTCCAGCTTGACCGAGAGATATTCGCGCTGCGTCTCGCGGGCAGTCTTCTTCCAGGCTGCGCCGAACTCGACGCTGTTGCCGGCGATGATGCGGAAGTCGGGGCCGCGCTCGCTCTCGCCCTCGGTGGGGACGAACTTGGCCTTGACGTTGAGGTTCAGGGTCTTGACCGAACCGGTGAAGCCGGCTGTGCCGTTGTCGTTCTTCGTGAAGGTGCCGATGGTCGCCATTGTCGTGTTCCTTTTTCGATCGGGCCGCGCCTATCGCGTCCTCGATGCGGGTCGTGCGACCGGGGACGATCGGCCCTGCACCCGGAGGGCGGAACGAAGTGGAAGACGGCCGGAGACGGCTTTTTTGCCTGGCGATGCAAAGCGCGCTCACGCGCGGCGGAAAAAAGCTGGTGACGGCCGTTGCGGGAAGACGATCGAGGCGATGCTTCAGCGTCGCCGGTCCTCGGTCAGACCCAAACCAATCGAGGACGCCTTTAGGGGCGGCTGACAGGAAAATCGGGAAGAACACGGCAACGGCGACGCCGGTGCATGCCCCAGACACGGCGCGGCTGAATCGAGACGCGTCATCGTCACCCTGATCCTCGATGCCAATGCAAGGAGACGATCTCTGCCGAGGCGAGACCGCGCGCGCCCTTCCGATCTTCGCTCGCCGCCGGCGGCGCCATGATTGGCGAATCTGGAAGGGAGCCACCCGCCTGATGCCGAGCGCTTCTGCTGTCTGCTGAATGATCCGACATTCCCATGCGGCTCAACCCGCATTGTCGAGTACGATGAGGAAACGGCCCAACGCATGAGCCCGTTGCACGGTGATGCAAAGGCGAAACGCGAGATGCGCCGCCCCTGCGGGGCTTCGGAGAAATGGCGTAGCGCCTCTTTGCGTTAGCGGTCGAAGCCGAATGGCGGAAACGCGCCATGGGCGTGGTTCCGGCGCAGCCAAGAACGCGGCCCGAAGGGCGACGTCATCCGAGACAAAGGGACTGTCGAAGGTTCTCGGCTATCAAGGGGTGTAGAGTTCTCGAATGATATTCGTGACGATCTCAAACGGGATCAGAAACAACGGTGGATTGAGAACGGTGTCGCTGCCATGGGCAAACATATTGCGCATTCGGCTCAGATGCTCGATCTTCGAAAGGATCAGGTTCTGTTCCTTGGCCACCCGCAGCAGTTCGTCGAGCATCGCCGGACGCGGCTTTCCGCTCTTATCGACCCTGCCGGCAAATTGATGCCCGATGCGCTCTCGCAGGGCCAATTCCAAACAGGGAAATGTCTGGCTGGCTGCCAAGGTCAGAAGATCATAGGAGAAATAGGCGTAGACATAGACGTGTCGAACCGCATTGTGCGCCCGTCGCACGCTTTCGGGCACGGCCTCCGGAAGCTCGAACGCGCACATGTCCTTGTGCAGGTCCAGAAGCGTGCTCCCTACAAATCCTGCGGTTCCGGCAAAATAGGGATCGGGATCAGTCAGGTTGAGCGCACTCTTGAACACGGCATCTCTCTATGGATTTCGAAAATAGTTGGAGCGCGAAGACAATAGAGCCAGTTGCCATGCAGTTCACGCGCTTTGATCGATCGATTGCACAGTTCCGAGAAGCCGCACCAGCGCCGACACGCCAACGAAGCCGCCGCCAAGGATGCAGAAGATTTGCCGCCAGACCTCGGACGGCACGGCCTCGCGCGTGATGCCGTGGACCAGCGCATAGCCAGCGACGGCGGCGGGCGCGGCGACGACGAGCGCCACCGCAAGGCGCAGGATCGGCGGGCGCACCGTGATGAACAGCACGACCAGCAGCCCATAGGCGGCGACAGCGGCCACAAGTCCGACCAGTCCCGCGCCGATCAGGCCGGAGCCGGAGGCGTAGGCCAGACGCGCCGCTTCCACCGTGAGCAGGAAGGGCAACGCATAGACGGCGAGCGTGTAGGCCAGAACACAGAGGCCGACGATCAGCACGACCGCCATCACCATAAGCGTGATCATCGCAACATCCTCCTGATGCCGATGGCCGGGCGGTCATCGGTCGGTCGCGCGGGGCAATCCCCGCGCGACCACATTTTTTTTGGAAGTCGAGAGGCAGGAAGGCCGGAACCGCTGACGCGATCCCGGCCGGTCGTCACTCCGCCGCAACGGCGAAGGCTTCGGGCTCGCTGGCTTCGTGAGCGTCCTCGGCGTCAGCGCGCGGCGCGTCCGGCTGCTCGTCCGTCAACCATGCGGGCTGCACGGTCCGCATCAGCGGCGGAAGCCAGCCCGTTGCGGCAAGGAGCTGCTCGGCAGCTTCCGCCATCGGCTGCTTCTTCATGGCGGCGATGCGGTCCGCCGCCTCGTTGCTGACCGCTTCGCGCACGGCGGCGAGGATATGCGCCTTGGTGACGCGACCGAGATAGGTCCGCACCGTGGGCGTCCAATGCGCCGTCATGTCGAGGGCTACCGCCGTCGCCAGACTGTCCGCCGTCTCATGGGCGCATGGCTTGCGCTCCCATGGCTGCTTCACCGCGTTGACGGTGAGTGCGGCGCAATGCGCGAACAGCGCCATGACGCTGGCATGGTCGAGCGAGGCAATGAAGCCCCACAACTCCGCCACGTCGCGCGGCATATCCGCCGCCCATGCCGCATGACGATCCGCCAGCGCCTTGCCCGCTGCCGTATCCTCGATGCCGTCCGCGTGTCCGCCAAGATGCGCGGAGGTCGGGCGGATTTCGAGGCAGGTGGCGTCCACGCCGCGATAGAAGGTCTGCGCGGCGAGCGCATGGGTGACGGCGAGCAGGGCCATGTCCGGCTGCTCGCCAAGCGCGAGGCGAAGGCCAAGCGTCCGGTGAGCGGTGAGGTCGCGGATGAGCAGATCGGAGAGCGGCTTGCCGTCTTCCTCCGCTTCCTCGTCTTCCGGCTCAAGGTCGGAACCAAGGTTCCCGCCCTCGTCGTGTCCGCTGTCCTCGATGATCTCGCCATCGCCGCTGACGCGAACGCCGTCATTGACGGTTTCGCTGGTGTCGACTTCCTCCGGCTTCTCGTCCTCGGCACGGATGAAGCCGCGTTCGATGCGGGTTTCTCCGTCATGGGAGAGCACGACGAAGACGCCGCTGCGCGCGATCTCTTGCGCGTCATAGACATGGCGCAGGGCGTCGATGCGCTCGATCTCGGCCTCAAGCTCTCCGAACTTCTGATCGACATCGTCAGGAAGTTCTTCGGCGCTCTCATATTCCGACGACAGCCGATCATATTCCTTCTGTGCGCCGTCGTAGGCGGCAGCGTCATCCTCGGAAAGCTGCACCGGCTGCGGATAGGTGCGGCGCAGGCCGTGAGCGTGGGGATAATCGATATGGACCGAAACCCACTTCCAGCCTTCCGCCTCCTGCACCTGCGATGCGATCCGCTCCAGCTTGTCGATGACAAGCCGGTCCAGCAGCGCGGCGTCTTCGTAGAAGCCGCCGCGATCCTCGGTGAACAGGTCGCGGATGATGTTGCCGCCTGCCTCGGCATAGGCTTGCGCACCGACAAAAATCGCGCGCCGATCCGTTGCCGCGACGTTGGTCTTGGTGAGGTCGCGGCGGATGATCCACGGCTCGCGGTTATGGGACAGGTTCTCGTAAACCTGCTCCTGCCGTGCGTGATCCTCGGTAATCGCGAAGGCCATCAACTGGTCCAAGGTCAAATCGCCGTCGCGATAGACCTGCATCAGCTTGGGGCTGACCGCGCCGAGACGAAGCCGCTGCTTCACCACATGCGCCGTGACGCCGAAGCGCGCGGCGATTTCCTCCGCGCCCCATCCGCGATTGTCCGCAAGCTCGCGGAATCGTTCGAACTGATCCGCAGGCGAGAGGTCTTCACGCGACACGTTTTCGTCAAGGCTGATCTCGGCCGGATCGTTTACTGTGTCGATCACGCAGCGGATTGGTTCGGTCTTCTTGATCTCCTTGCGCTTCACGCGCAGCAACTGCGCCAGCCTGCGGCCTTCACCGATGGTGACGAGATAGAAGCCGGTCGGCTCGCCCTCTGCGTCACGCTCGGGCTCCACCACCAGATTTTGCAGGATGCCCTTGGCGGCGATGCTCGCGGCCTTCGCCTCGATGGACGCTTCGCTATGCGGGGTCTTGCGGGCGTTCTTCGGGTGCTTCTTGAGCTTGTTGAGTGGGATGAAAACCGTCGCGCCATTGTCGATGACGGGAGCGGTGTTTGCGTTGGTGGTCATGGTCTTTCTCCTATGGGCTTGGGTTGGAGCGCAGCGCTGCGCTGCAACCCTGGCCGTCGCCGAGACCGGGTGTGCAAACGGAGGGGTGGCTTCGCGGGGAACCGGCTGCAGGGAGCGCAGCGACCGAAGCTGGGCGGAAGCCCACTCCGAAGTGCGCCGAGGGCTGGCCCTAAGCCCGCTGCCCGGCGTGAGCGCCAGCGGGAGCCGGGCGAGAGACATCGAGCAGGAAGTGCAAAGCCTGAAAGTCGTGAACACGGATGTCCTGATCACCGCATTTCCAGATGCAGCAAGAAGCACCGCGACGGTTGCTGTTCCAGTCACAAGTTACGAAAGTCCCTCCAGCACCAGACGAGCGACGGTCTGCGCGCGCGTCCTGGCGCCGAACTTACGGCGGGCCTGATCGATATGGGTCCTCACCGTGGTCTGGGACACGCCGAGCAGATCGGCGATCTCCCAATCGGTCTTTCCAGCCGCCACCCATCGGATGCATTCCAATTCGCGATGGGTGAGCGCAGCCCGCGGATTGATGACCGGCGCTAGTCTGGTCAAGGCGCGGCATCGCTCATGCGTGAGGAAGGCAAGCTGGTGCAATTCGCCGCGCAGGGCGGGCGGCATGGGTCGCTCCTTGCCCGCCATGGCGACGAGCCCGAAATAGCCGCCCGGTCCGTGGATCGGAACCGACAGCCCGTCCGTCCAGCCCCATTCGCCAGCGGTGTCCCAAATATCCTGTTCGGCGCGCGACAAGGTGCGCACGGCCTTCGCTTCTAGCCAGGTAAAGGGCGCGATGCGCCGTCTGGCTTCGGCTACGGTGTAATCGGCGGCGAGGAAATTGCGCCTAACATAGAGCTCGATCCAGTCAGGCGGCCAGTCCTGGAAGAAGAAATGCGTCTCCGGTCCCATATCAGTCGGCAGGAAGGCGCCGCAAGCGCTGGCAGTATAGCCATGGACAGCGATCCGCTGCTTGAACAACGCCTTGACCGCATCGATCGTCGCGCAGGCCGCAAGCGCGCCGGCGAATTCATCGTCCATCGCTGAACCTATTCCTTTGAACCGGAACGTTGCGATCGCTGCCGAAGCATCGCGCGCAGGCGCCTTCACAAATGCTGCGCCGCTCGATGCTCACCCGCTGCGAACGATGCGGATGGCGTCGCCGCGCTTCAAAATGCGATCCTGAGCCCGACCTATCGCGGCGGGATTGGACGATGCGCTGGTGAACTGGCGACTTCGCTGTTTCTTGACGCAATCGATTGTGTTCCTCAAGGCCGCAATCGTCCTCGCTGTATGATCGGTCAGAACCTCACGCTGAGATTGGCGCGAACCGATTGATCACTGGCGCTGGGGGCGAACTGGCCGCTGTAGGATATGCCGAGGGTCGCGGCGGGTGTAAGGTTGAGATCAAGCCCAGTCTCGATGATTGCGGCATCTCTTGCGATCGGCACACCGGCGACCGTGAAGGGGTTGCCAGCGGAGAAGGCTTGCATTGACAGAGGCGTGGTGTCGCCGAAGGCGTGCCGCCAGCCGAGCGAGCCGCGCGCGGTCAGGTTGATGTCGGCGAGAGCAAAGCCAGTCGAGGCCCTGAGGCCAAGCGTGGTGAACGTCGTATCCATGGTCTGGCCGTTGGCGCGGAGCCCCGCCACGCCGCCCTGTTCGGCAAAGCCGCCGTTGTTGAGGTTTACATAAGCCAGATTAGCGAAGGGTTCGAACGAAGCCACAGGCGTGTCGATGCGGTAGCCGAGATCGCCGAAGGCCTGGAAGGTGCCGGCATCGTATTTGCCCTTCAGGCTATCCGCGAAGCCGGGGAAGATGGCGGAGCGGCTGGTCGAGATATCGTGCCATGTGTAGGTAAGGCCGGTGCGCAAACCAAGAGCCCCCCATTGCGTGCCGCCATAAAGGCCAAGGTGATAGTTGTCGCTCGATCCGGAAGACTGGCGGTCCCGAACATTGAAGCTGGTGCGGCTATAGCCGGCGATGAGGCCGAGCCGCCAGGTCTCGAACACCGGTGTGTCGGCGCCGATCAGGAAACCGCCGGTCGAGCGCTCGAGGCGTGCGGCATTGCCGTCGCTGCTGGTGTGGCCCCAGGAGCCAAAGCCCTTGCCCCAGACGGCCAGGCGGTCGCCGGTGGGGGCGACAGCCTGTGGGCCGCCGGGACCATAGGCCATCACCGGTAGAGAGGATGCGGCAACATCCGCGAAGGCCGAGCGGATGCGGTCGGTCGCGGCATCACGCACGAAGCGGCTGTCCTCGATCAGCGCCGTCTTGGCGCTGGCATAGATCTCGCCCGAAACCGCATCGAAGGCGCGGCGGGCGGTAGGTGCGTCGAGTTGCAGGACGGCCGCATAGATCGGATGGCCCCAACCCAGCGATTCTACCCCACCGCCCGCGGCACGCTGATTGCGCGTGCCGCCGATCGTGGCGAAGTCGGTGCTGTTGCGGTTCAACGTCAGATAAACATTGCTCGGATCGTAAGTGAGGACCGGCGTCAGGAAGGCGAAGTTCGAGGTGGCGCCGGCAAAGTTGCCATTGCGCCCACCAGTGGCGGTGAGGATGGTGTAGGTGGTCGCCGGCGCATAGTTTCCGGCGCTGGCCAGCACCTTGACTGTCCCGCCCTGGATCATTGCTGTGCCCGTGGCGAGGATCTTGTCCGCTTGACCTGCTGCGTTGGCTTCAACCTCGTAAATCGAGCCAGGCGCGAATGTGACATTCCCGGTGACGTTGAGTGTGCCAATCGAGTTGCCCGGCGCGATCGTACCGCCGGCGTTCACCGTGGTCGAGCCGACGGTGCCGCTACCGGCAAGTATGCCGCCCGAACTGACCGTGGTCAGCGCCGAAGTGGCGATGGAGCCATCGACCACGAGAGTGCCAGCGTTGATCGTCGTAGCGCCAGTGTAAAGATTGGTCCCGGTCAGACGGAAAACGCCCGTCCCCACCTTGGTCATGCTGCCGGAGCCGCCGATGGTACCCGATAACGTGGTCGAGGCGTTATCGGCTCCTGTCGTCAGAGTGCCGGCGCCTAACGTGACATTGCCGGCGCCAGCGAGCGAACCGATGGCCTGGTTGAAATTATTGAGATCGAGCGTTGCAGCGCCATTCACCGTATGGGCAGAATTAGCCGAGAAGGCGTTCGCATTCGCGGCCTGCAACACGCCGGCGGAAACCAGCGTCGCGCCACTATAGTTGATCGTGGAACTGAAACCACTCCCTGAGGTTTGTAGCGTCAGAGTCCCGCTCCCGGTCTTGGTCAGTCCGCCGGTCCCGATGATCGAACCGAAATAAGTGCCATTCTGGTTATCGCCGCCGATCGTGAGCGTACCTGCGCCGAGATCTATGGTCGGAAGCGCCCCAGGGAGGAATGCGAAGGACGTGAAACTGTCGAGCGAGGCGATCGTCTGGTTGAAGCCGTTGAGCTTCAACGTGGTGTCTCCATTCAGTGTAAAGCGCGAATTAGGCGACAGCACGTTGGCGGCGCCCGTCTGCAGCATGAGCGTGAATGAGGGCCCCCCTGATGCCCCAAATAAGAAGGTACCCCCCGTATACGTCGTCGCCCCGCTGAGTGTTAGATTTTGGCCTCCACCGAACATTACAAAGTTGCCCGACCCTGAGATCGTGCCGGCGAACGTTCGCGGCGCGCTATCGCCGCCAAAGAGAGTAAAAGACGTGGACGGATTAGCATGGTTCACGATAGTACCCGCACCCGACAGATTCGCGACGCTCGCGCCTCCAGCCGCAATGTTGACGGTGGTGCCAGGATTGGTCACTAGCAACGACCTTGGCGCAACCAAGGGATCGCCCGAAACGAGCCCGCCGAAATTCACTGTCCCTGACGTAACGGTCGTATTGCCGAGATAGTCTCCTGTAACGTTGCTGAGCGTGACGGCGCCTGTCGTTGCGACACTGAGACCGAAATTTCCGCCAATCGCAATCCCGTCGAGAGCGCTGTTCTTCAGATTGATGGAGACTGGAACGACGATCGCAGGCAGGGGGCTTGCGAGCGCAATATTCCCGATCAGACCCGCCTGAAGCACAATGGTATTGCTGCCGGGCGTTGCATTGCTGTCGATGATCGCCTGACGCAGCGATCCGGCGCCAGAGTCGTTTGTGTTCGTGATCGTAAAATTCGCTGCTCGCGCAGGGTCCGCGCCCAAAGCCGCGCCGCATAGTGCGGTACTGATCAAAAAGCCTCGACGGAACAAAGTGCTCGGCGCACAGCGAAAAATGCCGTTCAGAAGGGTGATCGAGAGCAGCCGCCCGCGCTCAATGGTCGCGACCAATAACCGTCGGATTGTCTCGAAAGAAATATCTGCTGGAACCTTCATATTCGTCCTGGTATTGAAATATGAGGCAGAGCGCTTCCTCAGCGTCCAAAGCTGCGATTCGCTCTCGGCAAATGCAAGCGATCCCCACTGCCAAGAGCGGAAAATTCGGGGGACACTACCGACACTTGATACGTGACATGAGCCTTGGCTTACCCGTGTGATCGTGCAACCAGTTGTTCTCGCTAGATACCGGATCGAGCTTTGGAAGTTTGGCTGTTTCCGCCAACTCGTAGACAACCGTACGTTTTCTAGACGATGCACCAAGCGCGCGGCGATACTCCTGAAAATATTATCACCTCTACTTAAAGGCGGCGCGCTCTCAATCATTCCAGAACGCCTGCTTCCCCTTCGCGGGCCGGAGCGCCCGCGACCGTTTGCCCACATCGCTTTGGAGCTTGTCGGCCATCCAGAGCAATCCGCCGAGGATGGTGGCGCGCTCAGCGCTAGCAAGGATGCGCCTGCCAGCATGGCGCCCGCCCGCGCAGGATCACAGGTTGCGCCCTTGGGGGCGACCGCGCGTTCTCCAGCGCGCATCACGCCGTTCGTGCAATGCTGGCATCGGCCATTGCCGCCGCATAGGTTGCACACACGCCCGTCGGCTTGAACCCCGGATCCGCTGCACCCGGCGCAGCGCGCGGAGCCATTACAATAATAACAGGTAGCCATCGCCTCGCCCTTTGATCATGAAACAACGCACGTCACCCAAGGCGACAGACGCGCAGTCGACTACGGTAACTAAGGGATGATGATGTGGTCGCGGTCGTCGGCGGTTCTTCAGCAATCGGCATTTACGGCCGTTTACCCGCCCCCTCCTTGCCGACATTTACACCCCCTGGAATCAAATCCATAAAACGAGGATCAAAATCGCGATTTTCGAGAGGGATGTCTCTCCTCGAAAACGAGGAGGCGAGCGCAAAAATCCGTGCGTTGATCGACGTTTCGCCCCCTCGCGCGTCGCCTGCGCGCCTCAGCCATACAGGCGAACGGATCAGGCGGCTTTCTTCCGGGTCAAGAGGGACGTCAGCACCGCCACCCAATCCCATTTGATCAAGGCCGTCGCAAGCGGCGCATAGGCCAGCGCGACGGCGGACATCGCGCCGGTGCTCTCCCAGAACGAACGCGCCAGGCGCGCATAGCCGGCGGGCCATTCCGGCTCGGTGTCGGGTAGGAAAAGCCAGCGCCAGAGAAGGGCGATGGCAACGCCGAGCGGCACGCCGGCCATGCTAATGCCAAAACCAAGGGCTTTTCCGACATGGCGTTCGGCCCTGCCGGCGACGATCTGCACCGCCAGAATAACGCCGATGATGATGGGCCAAAGTGCATGGGCGATCAGATAGCCGCCCCATGCGATACGCAATTCAGCGTTTAGCGAGAAAAACCAGAACGGTGCGGCGCAAGGCAAAATCAAGACGGCGAACATCGCGAAGCCCGCCAGCGGATACAGAATATCCTTGGTCCTGGCGCGCTCGTCGAGCCACGTGAACCAGCGGCGGGTGCTCTTCAGGGTTACTTCGAGTCGCGCATCACCGTCGGCGTCGACGACGATCGTCCACTTGGCGACGGTGAACTTGTCCGCAACGCCCGCGAGTTCAAGCGATGCGCCGACCTCGAAAGCCGAGGAAAAGCCGCTAGCATCCTGAGACCAGTCAGGCTTCTCCGCCTGCCTCAGAACGATGCGCATAATGTGCTCCCTCCTCAAAAAGCGATCCTGAGCCCGACTTGTCCGGCGTGGCTCGTCGAGGCGCCAAAGCGAGCGCGGCATGCTCTCGCGACCGAAGCCGCCAGCGGGTCAGCGAGCGCCGCCATCGAACAGAGCGCCGACGCTGCCAGCAGGACGGCGTCGGGCGCCCGCATGGCCCGAGCGTCTCTGCTTTCCCACTAGATCCGGACAGTCTTCGCCCTCCTCGATGTTTCGCAACGCACGCTCCCAAAAATCAAACTCGCAAACAATCTCGGCTCAAAGTCGCGGGTTTTCAGCGCCGCGTCTCTCCTCGAACACGAGGAGGAGTGACAAAAAACATCCCCGCCCGTTCCCTCGCGGATTACGACAGTCCGCTTAGCACCAGGCGCGCGACCGCCTGCGAGCGCGTCCTAGCGCCCAGCTTGCGGCGGGCCTGATCGATATGAGTCCTCGCTGTGGTCTGCGATACGCCGAGCAGGCGGGCGATCTGCAAATCCGTTTTGCCGGCCGCCACCCAGCGCAGGCATTCCAGCTCCCGATGGGTGAGCGTCGCCTGCGGATCGGTCACTGGCGCAAGACCAGTCAAAGCGCGGCAGCGTTCATGCGTCAGGAAAGCAAGCTGTTGCAGTTTGCCGCGCAGCGCGGGCGGCATGGGTTGCTCCTTGCCAGCCATGGTGACGATCGCGAAATAACCGCCCGGGCCGTGGATCGGCACCGACAGCCCGTCCGTCCAGCCCCATTCGACGACCGTATCCCAAATGTCCTGTTCGGCGCGCGACAGGGTGCGCTCGGCTTTCGCTTCCCGCCAGGTGAATGGCGCGATGCGCCGTCGCGCCTCGGCGACCCCATAGTCGGCGGCGACGAAATTGCGGTTGACATAGAGTTCGAGCCAGTCCGGCGGCCAGTCCTGGAAGAAGAAATGCGGCTCCGGGCCCTTGTCGGCCGGGAGGAAAGCGCCGCATGCGCTGGCGGTATAGCCGTGGGCTGCGATGCGCCGCTTAAACAAGGCTTTGACCGCATCGATCGTCGCGCACGCCTCAAGCGCGGCGGCAAACTCATCCTCCATTACCTAACCCCTACCTCCGCCGAATGGAGGAATGCGAAGATTACCAAAGCATGACGCGAGAACCGCCGGGACACCTCAAGCGCATTAACTCGCGCCCGACATCGAATCACGGGCCTGTCCCACGGTGTGCGAAACTCCTATTGACTTGATGGTTTAACCTCTTTTGGCGTCGCTGAGAGCGGTCGGGGAATTTGCGATCGTAGCTGACCGGCTTGCGAGCCTCCAATGCCTGACGGACGTAGTCGCGGATCGCTGTCCCTGCTTCAGAGAGCGGAATGAAAGGTTCGTCGGCGTCTTCCCGCGACGGCGCGTCGATCGCCGTATCGGGGATCCGGTGTCGCACCCACCGGCCTTCGCCGTCCATGATTAGGCGATTCCGGGTGACGAGGTGTTTGAGGCGATATTGGAGAGTGCGCGGCGGGACGGGGGTTTCCAGAGCGCGCAGAATCTCCGGCGCCAACAGACCATTGGGGCTGCGCCGCATGGCGTCTTCGATTGCTGCCGGAGCTATCTCTGGGACATGGTTTGCCAAAGCGGCCCTTCCTGCGCGTAGAATCTAGACGCAAGAATGACGTGGATGGGCCCAAGAATCAAGATTATGCGCAAGAGTGAGGCTAGGCGCAATCATAGTTGCGCCGAGCTAGGGCACCGATCCGCACGACGTCTTTATGCCCGGAGCCAGCGGTTACTACATTTAGGAGGGGGTTAGAGGGTTATTGCGTAGAAGTAGTTCTCATCATCACCCGGTGCGGCGCGCCAATTTTGATAGCGAAATCAATATATTAGATCACTGCATGCCCTTTCCGAATTTCGGCAATCTTTGCCAGCGGAAGCGCCGCGTCGCGTTTTATGCACGACGGAAAAAGGGAGCCCGACGCGCTTCTGCGGGATTCGAGGGTGCTGTTTCGCCATTTGGGCGAAAGCATTTCGGCTTGAGACGCAGCCAATCCATCGAGCGTTGCCCACCTCGGCAACGCTCCCGACAGATGGGCCGCAGGAGCCTTGTCCGCACGCGGCGCGGTCCGGAAATGGACGAGCACTGCTAACATTTACTCCCGTGCCGCTCGGAAACGCACCAATAAGCCAGAGCATAGCAGCACGTTTGCCGCGGACAGCGCATGAACGAGCGCTAACGTCAGCGCGATCACGTCCCCGTAATAACCCGATCATGCAGCATCATTCCCGCCACCATGGCCGCGACGAACAGAAAAACCGGGAAGAGCCCTATGGACAGCGCCGAGATCGCCGGCCCCGGGCAGAAGCCGGCGAGTCCCCATCCCACCCCGAACAGCGTAGAGCCGGCCAAGAGCCGCCCATCGATCTCGTTTTTCTCCGGAAGGTGGAAGCTGTCGTCGAGTAAAGGACGATGCAGACGGCGTTGCAGCATGACGCCCGGCAGCGCGATGAGCACTGCGCCGCCGAGCACAAAAGCAAGACTCGGGTCCCAATGCCCGCTGGCAAGATTAAGGAAGCCGAGCACCCGCGCCGGGTCCAGCATTCCGGAGAGCGACAACCCGAAGCCGAAAAGCGCGCCAGCGAGGAGCGCAACGACGAGACGCAGAGGCGCGAGGCGGTTCACCGCATGAACTCCATCAGCGTTGCCGTGACGCCTCCCGCAAAGAGGAAGATCGCGGTCGCGGCGAATGAACGTTTTGAGAAGCGGGCAAGGCCGAGGATGCCGTGGCCGGAGGTGCAGCCCGACCCCATGCGCGTGCCGATGCCGACGGCCAATCCGGCCATGACAATGAGGGGCCAGGCTGCAGCGATTGTCACGGAAGGAAAGTTCCCGAAGGCTAACATGTAGAGCGGCGGACCGCTCAGCAGTCCGATGAGAAAAGCCCCGTTCGACGGGATCTGACTGCCGCCGAGCAAGCGGCCTACAATGCCGCTGATGCCGGCGATCCGTCCGTTCAGCAGCAGCAGCGCGATCGCCGAGAGGCCGAGCAGCATGCCCCCGATCAAGGATGGCCAGTAGGCGCTCATGGGTGCTGCTCCAGTTCACAATAGATGGCGTAGAGGGCTTCGATGAGGCGAGCGGCCTTCTGCTCGCTCAGACGATAAAAGATTTGTTTGGCCTCGCGACGCGTCGTGACGACCCCCGCTTCACGCAGCATGCCGAGCTGCTGCGACAGCGTCGGTTGATGGATGCCAAGCCGCTGTTCGAGTTCGCCGACGGCATATTCGCCCTCGGCGAGGATGCAGGCGAGCCGCAGACGTGCCGGATGCGACAATGTCTTGAGCAGGCCAGCAACCTCGCTGGCACGGGCCTCTATCTCTGCCGGCGGCATCGCTTGCGTGACTTTAGAAGCCGTCACCACGCGGCCCCCGCGAGCGCATCGAGCGGAAACTTGAGATAGCGCCTGCCGTTGGTTTCTGGCTCCGGCAGCCGACCGCCACGGATATTGACCTGGAGGGCATGCAGGATCAGCTTCGGCATCGGCAGGGTGCGATCGCGCGCTTCCCTCAACACGACGAAGCGCTCCTCCGTCATGCCGGCCAAATGCGCGTTCGCTCGCTTCTGCTCGGCGACCGTGCTCTCCCATCTCGCCGCGCGCCCGCCGGGCCTGTAGTCGTGCCCAGTGAACAGGCGCGTGGCATCCAGCAAGGTCAGGATCGCCTGGATCGACGACCACAAAGCTTTGGCGCTCCCGCCCGGGAAATCCGCCCGGGCCGTGCCGGCGTCCGGCATGAAGATCGTGTCGTGCACGAATGCCGCGTCGCCGATCACATATGTCACGGAGGCAAGGGTATGGCCGGGCGAGAACATCACGCGCCCCAAGAGGCCACCTACCTTGAAACTGTCCCCTTCGACGAAGAGGCGGTCCCATTGCGAGCCGTCCGTCGCAAGTTCCGGCCAATTGTAAATGCCCTGCCAGAGCTTCTGGACATCCGTGACGCGCGCGCCGATGGCTGTGGGGGCGCCCGTCTTCTGCTTGAGATAATGCGCGGCCGAGAAGTGGTCGGCGTGAGGATGCGTGTCGAGAATCCACTCGACCGTCAACGCTTCACGAGCCACATAGGCGAGGATCTCGTCTGCCTGATGCGTGGCGGTCGAGCCAGATTTTTCATCGAACTCATAGACTGGATCGATGATCGCGCAGCGCTTCGTCGTCGGATCAGTGACGACGTACTGGATGCTGCCGGTCCGTGGCTCGTAGAACCCCCTGACCCGTGGCGCTCGAGCCGCATTCCGGGCAAGCCACTGGACCGCGCCTGAGAGATCAAAACCATGCGCACTGCCAAAGGCCTCAACCTCGCCGGGCTTCATCCGTCCTGCCAGCACCTCGCCCAGCACATGCAGTGTCAATGAGCGCGTGCCGGTGCGGCAATGGGCGAAGACTGGTCCCTTGGCTCCGGACAACACCTCCCGAAACGCGTCGATATCGGCTTCGGTGATTGTCGTCGCCGTAACGGGAATGAAGTGATAGTCGAGGCCAACCTGCTTGAGGACAGCCTTCTCATCGGCACTGCCGGGCTGTCCCGGCTCCTCGCCATCCGGCCGATTATTGATGATGGCGGCAAATCCGCCAGCCGCCAGCTCAGCGAGCGCCTCCAGCCCTGGCTGGGCGGCGACAGTCAGCCGGTCATCGATTTGCTTGCAGATCATTCGCATGTTCAGGCTCATTATCATTATACATATGTATATAATGTATAATGATGGAGTGCAAGCTGCGTGTAGCGGAGGCAAGATGAGCGAAGCCGCTTCGTGCCAGCGAACTCGAACTGATCTCCGCAGAGACGGCCATCGACCGGCGCCTTCGTGGCCTCATGCGAAGCCCCGCCAGCCGAAGCGTTAGCTGGCGGGGCTCCGTCGCCGAGGAGTGAAGGGGCGTTACTCGGCGGCGGATGATCGAAGTCGGCTCCTGTGGTCGATCTGGGAGACCATCAGCTAACTATGCTGAAAGCGATTCCAGATGAGCGCGAAGACAGCACCGACGGCGTAGCCAATTGCGCTGGTCAACACGATCAATCCCGCTGCCCGGGTGAGATCGAAACTTTCGATCTGCCAGCCTGATCGAATGAAATGGAGCCAGAACACAAAGTCCATGATGGGCTGAGCCAATCCGCTCGCGACGAACAACACCCACAGCAAATGCGCGCCGCCGAGGAGAGCTCCCATTGCGAGACCACTATTGTTGACGCTGATCGTGCCCTGATGCTCCGCATATGAACCAAAAAGTGCACGGTTTGTCATCGTAACCACTCCCTGTTCGAAGCTCCAAAAAGCTTATCAGATAGAGCCGGTCACTCCTTGATGTACCTCAAGAAGGGCTTGGTGCTGAGCTTGACATCCCTCTTAGCCAAGACCGATGCAGCGACTCTGCCAGGCGACCTGGCCGGCCGCCATAGAGCTCGACCCACCGCTCGGGAACAGCAAAGCCGATTTCGCCAGGGGTGAGCGACTGTCTTGGTGGTCAAGCGGTTTGTTCGCGCCATGGTTGTCTGTCCCGGATGACGGCGTTGAGGATTGTGACGAGCTTTCGGGCTGTCG
>NZ_JBHSLW010000021.1:0-4861 GCF_042657265.1 Allobosea eneae | reverse complement strand
AATGACGGCCCTCAGGCAGCCTGAGGCCCAGCATCATCCCGAAATCGCGCCGACCCTACCGTACCGCCAGAAATCAACCGGTTCTTGCGGGTGTCCAGCTTGACGAAAAGGGCGCGTCACTCCGCATTCTTGAGCCCGAAGTCACGACAGCCGGAAGCATGGGGCGAATGGTCATCACCATTCTCGGCATGGTCGCTGACATGGAACTCAAGTTCATCAAAGACAGGCAACGAGCGGGCATCGACGCGGCAAAAGCTCACGGCATCTACACGGGTAGGAAGAAGAATGTCGATGACGCGGAAATCCGCAGGCGGATCGCTGCTGGCGCAACGAAAGCCGCCGTTGCTCGTGACCTGAACATTTCCAGGATGACTGTCTACCGCGCCTTGGAAGGTCAAGGTTCGCAGCCCGCTTCAGCGTGATTGCAAGTTCGCTATTTGTTCTTTGAGTTGGCCAAATTCGCAGCTTCGGGCCGACTGGGCCAATCCGCAACCGCCTAAAGGCAATCGGCATGGGGGTCAGTTCTTCATGACGCAAAGGGGTCAGTTCCGAATGTCGCTGGACAGCTGTGCTCGCCTGGCCTGCGGCGTAAATTCTTCCTCTCCAATGGCGCCCCGAGCCACGCCGCTTTGCTCGCGACTTCGTTCCCGCTGAAACTGAGCACCCGCATCAGCCTGCAGTTGCGCCCGCGGGCGATAGCCTGAAAGAGCCTGAGGCACGGTTTCATCGACCACCCGAACCTGAGCACGCTGCGCGTTCAACTGCGGGTTGGCACTGTATGCACGCGCCAGCGCTCCGGACAGAGTTTCGGCCGAGCCCGGCGACAGAGTGGCGATCGTGACCACAGCAACCAAGCCAAGCGGAAAAAGCCGCTGAGCTATGCGCATGCCTTCCTTGCCGGCGTTCGGCAAACACCGTTCCCGTCTCTGAAATCGACACCTCGATCGCGGCTCTGTCATTCTGCGGCTTCCCGAAGCGGGGGCGCGAGAAGGGGAGCTGGGGCATCACCCAAAAGCGGCGCTTTCTCCTCCTCCTGCGGACGGCTTGCAAATCGCGCATAGAGGGCGGGCAGGACGATCAGCGTTAGCAGCGTCGCGCTGATCAGCCCTCCGATCACCACAGTTGCGAGCGGCTTCTGAACCTCCGCACCCGTGCCAGTAGCAAGCGCCATCGGTACAAACCCGAGCGAGGCAACCAGTGCGGTCATCACGACCGGACGCAGGCGCGTAAGGGCCCCTTCGGAGATTGCCTCCTTAAGGGGACGCCCTTCCTCGACCAATTGCTTGATGAAGGTCAGCATGACCAGACCGTTGAGCACCGCCACACCTGACAGCGCGATGAAACCCACCGCCGCCGGCACCGAAAAAGGCATCCCGCGCAGAAACAGGGCGGCGATGCCGCCCGTTAGCGCCAGCGGTACAGCGCTGAACACCAAGAGCGCGTCACGCGGTGAGCCAAGCGCGGAATAGAGCAGCAGGAAAATCAGGAAGAAGCAGCCGGGCACGACGACCATCAGTCGCTGACGCGCGGCCTCTAGGTTTTCGAACTGCCCGCCCCAGGTGATCCAAGACCCCGCCGGCAGCGTTACGCCAGAGGTCACCTTGGCCTGCGCCTCCGCTACGACCGAGGCGATGTCACGGCCGCGAACATTGGCCGTCACCACAATGCGGCGCTTGCCATTCTCCCGGCTGATCTGGTTTGGCCCCTCCGCAGTAGAGAAGCTCGCGACCTGCTTCAGCGGCACCGAAGCAATCCGCCCCGAGGCGCCAGCGCCGGGCAGCGGCACGGGCAGGTTTTTTAAGGCCTCGAGGTCGTCGCGCACGGAGTCAGGCAGACGTACCACGATCTCGAAGCGCCGATCGCCTTCGAAGAGCACGCCTGCATCGCGCCCACCGATAGCCGCGCCGAGCACATCCTGCACCGCCAGGTGGGACAATCCCAACCGTGCAATCTCCGCCTTGTTGATGCGGATCTCCAAGAACGGCAGGCCTGTCACCTGCTCCACCTTCACGTCCTGCGCGCCTTGGACGCTGCGGAGGGCGGTCGCGACCTGGTTGGCCGCAGGCAGCATGGTATCGAACTCCTCGCCAAACACCTTGACGGCAAGATCGCCGCGGGTGCCCGCCAGAAGTTCATTGAACCGCATCTGGATCGGCTGGGTGAACTCGTAGTTGTTGCCCGCCACCTCGTTCACCGCCGCCTGGATGTCCGCTATCAGCTTGTCCTTGGGGAGCTTCGGGTCAGGCCACTCGGCCTCAGGTTTCAAAATGATAAAATTGTCGGAGACGTTGACAGGCATCGGGTCGGCCGCGACCTCGGCGGTACCCGTTTTGGAGAATACCATCGCCACCTGAGGGAAACGCGCCACTGCCTTCTCGACCTTGACCTGCATATCCTGGGACTGGGTCAACGAGGTGGACGGGATTCGCATCGCATGCATGGCGATGTTCTTCTCGTCGAGCTGCGGGATAAACTCCTGACCGAGTCGCCCGAATAGACTGATGGCAACAACAAAAATCAGCACCGCCGCGCCGATGAACGGCGCCGGCCGTCGGATAGCGCCCGCGAGCACAGGTCGGTAAAGCGCCTTCAGCCAGCGCACCAGGAATACGTCCTCCTCGGTCACCTTGCCTGTTATGACAATGGCGATCAGGGCCGGCACGAAAGTGAGCGAGAGGACGAAGGCAGCCACCAGCGCGATGATGACGGTCAGCGCCATCGGCGCGAACATTTTACCCTCAACCCCCGTGAAGGTGAGGAGGGGCACGTAGACCAAGATGATGATGGCTTGGCCGTAGACGGAGGGTTTGATCATCTCCTCGGCCGAGACCCGCACAGTATCGAGGCGCTCGTCCGTCGTAAGCTTCCTACCCAGTTTGTGCTGGCGCTCAGCGAGGTGCCTGAGCGAGTTTTCGGCGATGATAACCGCGCCGTCGACGATCAGGCCGAAGTCGAGTGCACCGAGGCTCATCAAGTTTGCGCTGATCTTTCCCTGCACCATGCCGGTCATGGTCATCAGCATCGCCACCGGGATCACCATGGCGGTGATAATCGCGGCGCGGATGTTGCCGAGCAGCAGAAACAGCACCCCAATGACGAGAAGCGCACCCTCGATCAGGTTTTTCGCAACCGTCTTCACTGTCGCGTCCACGAGCAGCGTGCGGTTAAGAACGGTTCGCGCCTCAACGGATGGCGGCAGCGAGCGCGCGATCTCCTTCATGCGGGCGTCGACAGCGGACGAGACGGTACGACTGTTGCCGCCAATCAGCATGAGGGCGGTGCCGACCACTGCCTCTTCGCCGTTCATCGAGGCCGAGCCGGTGCGGAGTTCACGACCGATGGCAACGGTTGCGACGTCCTTGATCCGCACTGGTGTGCCGCCTCGGGTGGCGACGACAACGTTTCCGATCTCCTCCATGCTCTCGATGCGCCCGGCCGAGCGCACAACATAGCCTTCGCCGTTACGCTCCAGATAACCGGCGCCGCGATTTTGGTTGTTGCCCTCGATGGCCTCAGCCACGTCCTTGAAGGACAAGCCGTAGCCAATGAGCTTCGCAGGGTCGGGCTGGACCTGGTACTGCTTCTTGTAACCTCCAATGACGTCGACGCCAGCGATGCCGGGAACGGTCTTGAGCTGCGGGCCGATGATCCAATCCTGGACCGTGCGGAGATATGCGGCACGTTCGAAATCGTTCTTGAGCCGCTGCTTCTCCGGAGTCAGGTAGCTGCCGTCCGACTGCCAGCCCGGTTCACCGTCGCGCACCGGCGCGCCATCGCCTGGCTTTTTGTAGTGGACGGTCCACATGAAGATCTCACCGAGGCCCGTCGATATCGGACCCATGTGGATCTCGGCACCCGATGGCAGGCTCGCCTTCGCCTCGCCAAGCCGCTCGTTGACTTGCTGACGCGCAAAGTAAAGGTCGGTCTTCTCGCTGAAGACGGCGGTCACCTGGGCGAAGCCGTTGCGCGAAAGCGAACGGGTGTATTCGAGGCCTGGGATGCCAGCGAGGGCGGTCTCGACCGGGTAGGTGACTTGCTTCTCGATGTCGAACGGCGAGAGCGAGGGTACGACCGCATTCACTTGGACTTGATTGTTCGTGATGTCCGGCACCGCGTCGATCGGCAGCCGGGTGAGCGCGAACACACCGAGCGCAGCAGCGAGCAGCGAGACCAGGAGCACCAGCCAACGCTGGCGCACGGAGAAGCCGAGGACGGCATTAATCATCGGTCAGGTCCTCAGTGCGCGTGCTCGGCCTCGGCCTTGCCGAGTTCCGCCTTGACGACGAAAGAGTTGGCCACCGCCACCTCGTCGCCCGGATCGAGGCCAAACACGACCTCGACTGCTGAGTCGTCCTGCTTTCCCAAGACCACATCGCGCTTCTCGAATCCCTCCTTGGTGCGCACGAATACGACCTGCTCGCCCTTCAGCGTCTGGAGGGCGGCGCGCGGCAGCCTAATGTCGACTTGCATTTCTTCGACAACCACCTGCGCCGTGGCGAACGAGCCAGGCCGCCACAGCAGACCTTTGTTGTCCATGGTGGCGATTACGCGTGCCGAGCGGGTTTCCTGATTGAGCATCGGGCTGATGAAGGTGATGCGAGCCTCGGCATTCGGGCCTTCCACCCCGGCGCTGATCATCACTTTCTGGCCTTCGCGCACTTGGGAAAGGTCGGTGGTTGAGACCGCGAGCTCGACCCAAACGCTAGACAGGTCGGCGATGACATAAATCTCCTTCTCTTGACCTTCGCCGCCGACCGGGGCGCCTAGCAGGCTGTTGAAAAACCCGCTCGCCGCAGGGCATTCGGCGTGATTCATTGTCTTCGAAGGGGTTCGGAGATCGGTGCATGCGCGGTGACGACAA
>NZ_JBHSLW010000020.1:0-17076 GCF_042657265.1 Allobosea eneae | reverse complement strand
GCTGGTGGCCGGTCATTAATCGGAATGGTGGCCGGAGAATTATCGGAATCCCGGCCGGTCAATTATCGGAATGATGGCCGGTCGGAATCGGAATCCGCACTCGATCAAAAACCTATTTAATTTCGATATTTTCTAGAACCCGAGTGACCTCTTCAAATCGAGCTTCCGCATCAGACCAATTTTGCACGAAGTCGAACAATTCTCTCATCGCCGGCGCGATTTCTCTGTATGCGGCTATAGCTGCAACCAGGGCCCCTAGCGAAAGGCGCTGTTGCACAACGAGATATCCGCCAATTGCGAAAAAGAAAAAGGGAGTTAAATTCGACGTATAGTTATAGAGACCGCGTAGTCGACCTTTTAAATCACTAATCTCTATCCGCACGCGTTCCAGCGCGGCAATCTGATGCGTCTGCTGTCGAAGAGATGGATAAATGGTAGTCTTCTTCAGTACAGATTTGCCATCTGAACCACCAGATGTGAGAAGCTGAGTCAGCTCTCGCGTCGCATAAACCCTTTCCCGAACTTTAGCGTTCAAAGCATTCTGAAGTCGCGGCAGCAAAGTCAATTGAACGGGCAACATGATCAAGGCCGACAACGCGAGCGCTGGGTTCTGTACAAACAAAAAGACAAGGCTGGTGAGCAGTGTCCCGCCATAGATTAATGGGACCACGAATATGCTGGCCCCGAAATAACCGATCGGCTCAACCTCCTGAACGGCAACGGCCGCCAGGGAGGCTCTTGCTTCAGGAGCCAAATTCTTCCTCGATCTGCGTACTATTTTCAGACGCAGTCGCCGTACGAGCCGCTCGCTCGCTCGTCCTCTGATGCGTGTTGCCGTAAATTTTACGAACCCGCTTGCAGTCAAAACTGCAAGATAACTTCCGCAGAGCGCGATCAACAATTCCAGGCGCGGAAGATGGAAGCCCAAAAACGTCATGCCATCGTGGGCCTCGGGGCTTGCGAGTGCGTGATTGATGATGTGCTTGGGGATGTCGAGAAGGAACCAGGCGGCGGGCAGCGTCAGCAGGGACAACAGGACCAGCAGGACCTGATAACGAGAAGTGGCCTTCGCGACAAAGACGGCCAACTTCCAGGGGTCATGTGTGACCGGCGCGTCCTCGCTACGCACTGTAGGTGGATCGCGAACGTCATGCGAAGCGGCGACGGGCCTGCCAGTCACCGCGGCGAGCCGGGCTCGACGCTTCCGAGCTGCGGATGCCCTGCGGAACAGCGCTCTGCCTAAATGTCCGATCGTCCACGTCGGAGCGACGACGAAAACGGCTATCGCCGCGGCGCTCAGGATCCAGTGTCCGTGAGGATAATCTAGGCCTGCAATATTATGAACAAGCTGATGAACATATTCGTTTACGCTATAAATTATATTCATAGGAATCGTTTCATTGCGTTCCGTTGGACAGCTTGAATCATCACGTTCTTTAACTCTTTCAAGCACTATGATTTTACACGAGCATTCTTTAGAGAAGCGCTAGTGCGCGTAATCACTTCATTGGACGAATATATCCTTTCCAGCATTTTGAGATAACGACAGGCATATGCGTTGCCATAGCTGATCGATACATCGCCAATAAGGTATCGTTAGCGTCTGTAATTGGGCATGTAGGATAGAGAATCAGATCTGTCCCGGAGACTGCGGCAAGAGTCTCCGCGTCAGGCGCCGGGACTGCTCGTGAGGGGTCCGCACCAATCGCGATATGACGTGTTGCGTCCCGATTCAGGAGGAAGGGAAACGGATTCACAAAATTTAAGTTCATAATTGTTTTGAACTGAATCTTATTGGCCAATTCATACTCGCGGATTGATTTGACCGCCTCGTCGGCAGCCATCAACCAGCCAACCTGAAAATCCAGCTCTGAGTAAAGTGTGAAGGCCGGAAGCAGATTGCTGTCAGCCAAAAACTGGAACGTCTCGGGAAAGCGCGTGTAGACCTCCCGCATCTTCGCCGCACGCTCGACGATCTCGGGGCGTTGAGTGACCTGTCCCAGCGTTTTGAGACCCTCGTTTGGAACGTCGACGAACTTGACCTGCACAACAAGCGCGCGCGCCACGCGGTGAGCCACGTTTATGAATGGTGGCAGCGCCGCTGCGCCTATCAAAAACAACACGAGGATCAGCGAAGCGCCACTGAGGCGATGCACTCCTAGCAAGACCGAGAGCAGGACAGGCCAGATGAGAATGAGCGCCTGCCCACCTGTGTTCTGGGTCTCAAAAAACAGGCCGGCAATGACGGCCACTGCGAGCCAAATGCTATTGCGGTCGAGCTTCCTTGCAAGAGCGCCGAAAGCTCGCGCGCCTGTGGGTTCTTGTCCAAGCAGCGAGTCCCCGACCTTGAGCAGATAAAGCGCTACGGATAGCGTCGCTGCCGGCGCGAGGATGCCGAAATGGAGTGAACTGGCCTGCAAAAAGCGAGATAGCAGGTTGCCCTCGTTGAGACGCACGAGCAACGAAATATCGGCCAGGTAGGCTCGAACCACGCCGAGTGTGGCGTCGAGCGTAACGAGTGCCAACAGAAAGGCGGCGACAGTTCCGAGGACTTCACGCATGGTCATGCGTCCGGCGACGAAAGCGAAGGCGCAGAGGAGGCCGGCAGCGATAAAGCCCGTGATCTTCAAGAGAAATAGTGCAAGGCATGTCCAGGTGACAACGATAAAAAGCGACCATTGACTTCTTATAAACATAAGCCCGCAAAATAGAATATACAGCAGTACGCTTGTATGCCTATTATAAATGCCGTATCCATCGACGCTGGGATAACTTGAATACTGTTCTACGTTCATCGGCAGAAGCTGAAAAAACAGGAACGGCAACAAGAGAGCAAAGGCCGTCGCTCTCGATCGCTGGCCGACATGCGCGAGGATGACAAACATTGGCGGCGCGCTGACGAGTAGAAGAGACCACTGCACCAGCAGCAGCGGTTGGGCGTTGCTAAAGGTAGTCAAGAGCGGCGCTACGAGCCAATAGGCGAGAGGACCGACTGGCGCAAAAAAATCGACCGAGGGAGTTTGACCGATCGCTACACGATGAGCTCCGTCGATATAGATGATCAGATCCCAATACATGGGTCCGACCGGGAGTTTTAGCGGTAGCATAAGTAGAATAACGACAATCAAGACGGCAATGGATAGAATTGATAAAGGCGAAAACATTCGCTGTTTCGCCCTGTTAAAGCTCTCAGTCCAAGCAGCAACGATCATGGTCTTCTGTCCTGGCATACTCAGCGATCGGATGGTCGTGATACGTCTCGATCGTCAGATCCATCGCTGGCCGCCAAAACCACGTTGTGGCTTGGAGCAGATGAGCCGATGCGTCCGGAGAGACCGCTTAGCCTCATGAGCAGGCTGCCGCCGGAATGCGGGAGGCGAGGATGCCAGGGAATCGCGGCCCGATCGATTTCATGGAAGCCCTTCCCGCGATAGAGCCTGACAGCAGAGGCATTATCCGCCCAGACATGCAGGCTCACGCTGCCAAATCCTTCGGAGACGGCGTTATCGATGGCTTGCTCGATCAGTCGGGATGCGATCCCATACCGCCGATAGAGTGGGAAGACTGCAAGGCTGTTGAGGCAGTAACTGCCCCAGTCCTGAAGCGCAGTCCTGGGCCAGAGATGGACTTCTCGCGATGACAAATTCGATGGCGTCGTTTGGTCGGAGAGAAGCGAGGCTGGGAAGGCGTTCATCATGCCGACAACCGGGGCGTGAGCCCCAGACTGCACGACCGCGACCCAGCAATGCCGGTAAGAACATTCGCTATCGATCGATGAAATCATATGCTTGAAGACCTCGCCCGCGCTGACACGAGGCTCAAGATCATCAAGAATGAACTGCAGGGTGTCGCCCGCAGCCTGAAGCATCAGCTCGACAAGCGTCACGCTGTCTTCGGGAAGCGCCGGCCTAACGACGATTTCCACAAGAGCCTCCGTGCTTTTTGGGCGGGTTGTTCAATGGCAAACCTGTCGATGTAACTGGTGGATGGGGGAATGCAGTGCGAGATGATCGCCGCTCGACGGAACAATTCGTTGGGTCAGGCGCCAAGCGTCGGCGATGGTGGCGGGCTTTCTGCTCGAAACGTCACGAACTTATGCCCGATGAAATTCGCGGCGGCTCCCAAGGCCAGAGCTCCCGCGTGCGCGAAAGCCTCCGGCATGAACGTGACGTCGATCGCGGGAAAGACCATGTTCAGGAGGACGTGCGAGGCTAGGATCACAGTCGCCACGCCGACCACGTTGACGCCGAGGAACAGGGCAATTTGAGCGCCGAGCGGCTGTGAAGATGTCGTAAAGACGAAGGCACGATAAAGGACAAAGCCGACCACCATGCCGATAACGTATGCTACAAAAACTGCCTCAAGAAATGGCATAATTAAAGAGAGCGGAAACCGCGACAGCCAATTGACGATCGTGGCCGAACCGCCGACCAAGATAAAGCGAGCGATCTGAGCAAGAAGTTCCATTCGTCGCCTTTTTGCTGCTACCGCTCAGTTGGGGGAGTTGACATTCTTTGATCTATGGCTTCAATTAACAAAAGAGACTTATTTATCGTCAGTTTCATCGCGCCCGGCATGGGGCTGGCCTGCCCCCGTTAGGTGGCCCGGTTCTAATCTAGTGCATGGTGGGCTTGGCGGCCACGGTTGAGATGGCCGGCGAAGCGGGTTGGGTTTGCGCAGCCGGCCAGACCACAGCGACCGGTGCTGGCGGCTTGTAGCCGAGCGAGGAGTGCGGGCGCTGGGTATTGTAGTGCTGACGCCAGCCCTCGATGACGATCCGAGCCTCGGCGAGGCTGTAGAACAGCTCGCCGTTCAGAAGCTCGTCGCGAAGCTTGGAGTTGAAGCTCTCGCAATAGCCGTTCTCCCAAGGACTGCCAGGCTCGATGAACGCCGTTTTCGCGCCGACCGCCGCGATCCACTCCCGCACCGCCCTAGCGACGAACTCGGGGCCGTTGTCCGAACGAACATGCCCGGGCACGCCGCGCAGGATGAAGAGATCGGACAGCACGTCGATGACATCGGTGGACTTGAGCTTGCGGTCGATGCGGATCGCGATGCATTCCCGGGTGAACTCGTCGATCACGTTCAACATGCGGAACTTCCGGCCATTATGGGTGCGATCCTCAACAAAGTCGTAGGACCAGACATGGTTGGGATACTCCGGTCGCAGCCGAACGCAGGATCCATCGTTCAGCCATAAGCGGCCCTTCTTCGGTTGCTTGGCCGGCACCTTCAGTCCCTCCCGCCGCCAGATCCGCTCGACACGTTTGACGTTCACCGCCCAACCGGCGGTCTCCAGCATGGCCGCGATCCGGCGGTAGCCGTAGCGGCCATACTGGGCGGCGAGTTCGACAATGTCGGCGGTCAGCGCCGCATCGTCAGCGCGGCCCTTCGGAACCTTGCGTTGCGTAGATCGATGCTGCCCCAGAACCCGGCACGCCAACCGCTCCGACACGCCGAACTTCATCATGGCGTGGTCGATGCAGCGGCGACGGCGGGCGGGGCTCAGAAGTTTCCCGAGGCAGCCTCCTTGAGAATGAGCTTCTCAAGCGTCAGATCCGAGACAGCCTTCCGTAGCCGTTCGTTCTCCTTCTCCAGATCCCTCAGCCGCTTCACCTGGTCGCTCTTCAGGCCGCCGAACTCCTTGCGCCAACGGTAATATGTGAACGCCGTCACACTGATGGCCCGGATCGCCTCCGCGACCGGGCGCCCCTGGGACAACAGCACGTCGACCTGGCGCAGCTTCGCGACGATCTCTTCAGGCTTGTGCTTCTTCTGCGGCATCGCGGCATCCTCCAAAGGCTCAAAAAGCCTACTTCAGCGAGGGCCACTTTTCAGGGGGCAGGCCAGGGCGGTCGGCAATACAGCGCCCAGAAATACAGACGATCTTGATGCGCTTATGCGTAGTACCCAAGCAATTTGCCTCATAAAGTTCCGTTTTCCCTACACTCGGGAGACGAGTGACTTTTGCGTTAGCGCAGGCGGCCTCCAGCAAAGCGCGCTGCAAATCACCATCGTCAGCTCGCGATAATGTCGGAAAAAGAAAGATCAAGATAGCAAGAAACCGCACCGGCATGGTTGGCCCTCCGCTATTAATGTAAAGGAACTGTCTATTTTGTACGAGACAGCACCAAGACGAGAGCGAACAAACCTGAAAACACCACTGCGCCAATGAGCCAAAAGATAGCTGGGTCAACATTTTGGGCTATATCGACGAATAACGAGGTCACGCCATGCATGGTTCCCGGCGGGAAATTATTCATGGGCTATGCTGTCGTTCTGAGGACCCAAGCCGCGGCATAATCACTGCTGCGGCTTGGCGCTTCGCCAGCGCTAGATTGCGCTTATTTGGTCTTCTGAAGCTTCGTCACCGTGAGCTGGCCGTTGACGCGGTCAGCGTCGAACTTGATCTTGTCACCGGCTTTCAGACCCTTCAGCATGGAAGGGTCTCCGGCTTTGAAGACCATCGACATGGCGTCCATCTCGAGGTTCTTGATCGCCCCATGATCGATGGTCAGCTTGCCCTGTGCCTCGTCGATCTTCTTGACGGTGCCATTGACCTGCTGCGCGAGGGCCGGCAGTGCGAACGCCATGAAGGCAAGCGTGGAAATGATTTTCAGCATGGTGTGTTCCTTGTTGAGCAGGCGGGCGCCTACTTGACGATGACCTTACCGGTCATTCCGGCTTCTCGATGGCCGGGGATCAGGCAGGAGAAATCGAATTCACCCGCCTTAGTGAACGCCCAGACGATCTCGCCGGTCTTCTTGGGCGCGAGGCGCTTGGCATTCGGGTCGTCGTGTTCCATGTCGGGATTCTTCTGCATCGCGATTGCGTGCTTGAGGTTGTCCTCCAGAGTCGCCACGACGATCTCGTGATCTAACTCGCCATTGTTGCGGAGTGCGAACTTGATCTGCTCACCGCGGCGAACTTCGATCCGGTCGGGGATGAACAGCATCTTGCCATCACGCTCGCTCATCACGACCTGGACGAGCCGTGAAGGCTTTTTCGGGTCGCCGGGCTTACCATAAGCGGTTTCATCGCCGTGGCCGTGGCCGGCCGCGCCGCCGGGAGCGGCTGAGGCCATGCCGGTCGACAGGAGAAGGGCCAAGGCGGCCAGTTTCAGCTTTTGAGATTTGGACGTCATGCGGTCGCTCCAGGTTCGATTGTCGATGTCAATGGTTGGAATGTCCGCCGGCCTTTGCGCCGGGCAGCGGCTTGCCGTCCGCGCCAAGCCTGGGCTTGCGCGGATCCTTGACCTGCCAGGTGGCGAGATCGGGATTGACCTTCGGCCCCTCAACGCGCGGCGCCTCGGCCAGCTTCTGGCCCTTGTACTCGAATGCCACCGTCCCTTCCGGATGCTTGAACCAGCCCGGATCCTTGTAGTCGTTCTTGGCGAGGCCTTCGCGCACCTTCACGACCGAGAACATGCCGCCCATCTCGACAGGGCCGAATTGGGCGTAGCCGGTCATCATCGGCAGCGTGTTCTTGGGCAGTTCCATCTCCATCTTGCCCATGTCCCCCATGCCGTTCGAGCCCATCGGCATGTAGCCGGGCGCGGCCTTGCGGATGCGGCTGACGAGGTCCTTCTTGGTGACGCCAATATAGGTCTTCACCGAATGGCCCATGGCGTTCATCGTGTGGTGCGATTTGTGGCAATGGATCGCCCAGTCGCCGGGCTCGTCGGCCACAAAATCGAAGGCGCGCATCTGACCGACCGCGACGTCGATCGAGACCTCGTCCCAGGCGGCGGCGGGATCGACCCATCCGCCATCGGTGCAGGAGACCTTGAACTCGTAGCCGTGCATGTGGATCGGGTGGTTGGTCATGGTCAGGTTGCCGAAGCGGATCCGGACCTTGTCGTTCTTGCCCACCACAAACGGGTCGATCCCTGGAAAAACGCGGCTGTTCCAAGCCCACAGGTTGAAGTCGAGCATGGTGTTGACCTTGGGCACATACGAGCCGGCCTCAATGTCGAAAGCGTTGAGCAGGAAGACGAAGTCGCGGTCGACGCGGCGAAACGCCGGGTCTTTTGGATGGACGATGAACATGCCCATCATTCCCATCGCCATCTGCACCATCTCGTCGGAATGGGGATGGTACATATAAGTGCCCGAGCGCCTGAGCTGGAACTCGTAGACGAAGGTCTTGCCGGAGGGGATGTGCGGCTGGTTCAAACCGCCGACGCCGTCCATGCCGTTAGGCAGGCGCTGGCCGTGCCAATGGATTGTTGTGTTCTCCGGCAGCTTGTTGGTGACGTAGATGCGGACCTTGTCGCCCTCGACGGCCTCGATCGTCGGGCCAGGTGACTGGCCATTATAGCCCCAGAGATAGGCGATCATGCCGGGCGCAAGCTCGCGCTCGACCGGCTCGGCGACGAGATGGAACTCTTTCCAGTCGCCGTTCATGCGCCAGGGCAGAGTCCAGCCGTTCAGCGTCGCCACCGGTTGATAATCGGGACCCGACGTTGGCATCAGCGGCGCTTGAGTGGCTGCCGAAGTCATGGTCGGCGCTTCGGGTACGGCGGCGAATGCGGTGCGGCCCGAGACGGCGGCAGCGCCCGCGATCACGAGGCCCGATGTTCCGATAAAGCCTCTGCGTGAAAGGTCCGTCATGGCGCTCGCTCCTTATAGGTTCAATGGGCCGGCGCATCGCCGCCGCCGGCCGCCGCGACGGCGGTGCCGGCACCGCCTCCGACGGAGCCACCGCCGATCAGCGCGTGCTTGAAGTCGGTATGAGCGATCCAGAAATCTCGCCGCGCGTTGATGCCCGCGACATTGGACAGGATCCGGGCGCGCGCATCAACGATGAGCTGCGTCACGTCAATTAGCATGCCGTTGTACTGGAGCTGCGCCTCGTCCTGGATAATCTTGCGCAGCGGAAGGACGTTGTTGATGTACTGCCGGGCGATGTCGTGGCTGGCGCGATAGCCGACATAGGCCTCGCGCGCCTCGGAGCGGACATTGACCGCTTTTTCGGCGAGCCTGTTGGCCGCCTGCATGTAGGTCTGCTCGGCCAAGACTACCTTGCTCTGGCCGAAATCAAAAATCGGAATATCGATCTCAACGTCAACAGTTCGAGTACGCCGTGTTGCTCGCTCAACATCACCATCGGCAAGAACGGTCCGGCTGCGATCGTAAGTCCGCCGTCCTAAGAGATCGACATCGTTAACGAAGCGAGTGATCTGCGTCAGGCCCAGCGACTTGGCCAGGAGATCAAGTTCGCCCCGCGCGATCTGGATGTCGACGCGTTTGCGAAGCGCTTCGGCTTCGACCGCTTTGGCCGATTGCAGGCGCGGCAGCGCGGGCAACGAGGCCGGCATGCGGAACTTGAGGTCGCCGCCCCAGAGACCTAGCTGCCGGACCAGGCGTTCGCGCTCCTGGCGCTGCTGGAGACGCGCCTGAGCGAGCTGGGCGCCAAGCTCGGCGTCGAAGGCGAACTCCCGCGCCTGATCGAGCTTGTTGATGCCACCGGATTCGCCGAGGCGCTTGAAGAGCTGGGTCGCCGCGTCGGTCGATGACTTTGCCTGCTCGTAAAAGCCGACCTGAGCGTTCGCTGCGACGGAACGGTAGTACTGCTTGCGCGTGTCGGCGGCAAGCTTCAGCACTGCCTCCGCCGCACGAAGCTGGGCGTTCTGGAAGCGGGCGCGAGCAACTTCGGCTCGCGCCGGCAGAGTCGCCAGAGCAAAAATGCTGCCTACAATTTGTCGTTCGATTTCGACTTCAAAACGTCCTGACAATTTAGCGATACCAAACCGAGGATTTGGCGGCAGGCTGGCCGCGACCATCTGAGCCTCGGCGATGCCGAGCTCATTGAAGGCCGCCTGCAGACCGCGGTTGCTGAGAAGCGCGATCTGCACCGCGCTGTCAGCGGTCAATGGCTTCTTCAAAAGCTGATCGACCCGCGCCTTGGCGCTGCCGGCGACGGCATCGTCAGTGATCTTGACGACATCCTTGTTCAGCTCGGTGTAGGCAATTGTCTGCGCGGTGCCGACGCCGCCATCGGCCGAGAAGGTCGCGCAGCCTCCAAGAAGCACCGCAACACCAGCCAGGAGCACGAAGCGGCGGACGGCGATAGTCGAAACTCGATAAGAAGATTGAGAGGCGGGAGTCATAGTATTCACTGTTGAGGCCCTACTCTACGGTTCAACTCGCGCCAGTTCTTCGGATCGGTCGGGCGCATCGAGGTGATGCCGGCGGTGACGCTCTGATAGCCAACTGCCGGGACGCGCGCGCCGGGATCTGCCGGACGCGCCAGATGGGCCGGCACGGGCACCACCGCGCAAGCGCCGAGCACAAACGCAAATAGAGCGGTGAGAGAGATTTTTACGGCCATCGCGATTCGTTCGACCCCAAAGCCTCGATACAGCTTGATAGCAACGACGGGGAACGGCGTCTGTAACAAATTGTTGCAATTAAAGACGGGCTTCGCGGCAGCGAGCGCGCTATCCTTCGCTCGGATAGCAAATTCCGCATGCCCGTCGCAAATCGCTGGCACATCGAAGGATGACCTTGACCGAGCAGCCAATTATCCAAGCCACCGAGGATCACGGCCATGTGCTCGTGGTCGATGACGACCCACAGATCCGTGTGCTGGTCGCCCGCTTCCTGCAGCGCCATGGCTACAAGGTGACGGGCGCGCCCGACGGACGCGTCATGCTTGATGTCCTGAGACAGGCAGACATCGATCTCATTATTCTCGACCTGATGCTGCCTGGACGTTCGGGCTTCGATCTTTGTGGTGATGTTCGCGCCACCTCGCAGGTTCCGATCGTGATGCTGACGGCGCGCAGCGAGGAGAGCGACCGCATCATTGGACTGGAGGCTGGCGCCGACGACTACATCACCAAGCCATTCAACCCGCGAGAGCTTTTGGCGCGAGTTCGCGCGGTGCTCAGACGTTCACGCACCATGCGCAGAGCAGGAGACGGGCGCGCGAGCGAGTTCGTCGTCTTCGACGGCTGGAGGATGGATTTGCGGCGTCGCGAGCTGGTTTCGCCCTCCGGCACGCTCGTCGATCTATCGACTGGCGAGTTCGACCTGATGGTCGCCTTCATCGAACACGCCAACCGGGTTTTGTCGCGCGAGGCCTTGATGCAGTTCGCCAAGACCAGAAACAGCGATCCTTTCGACCGGGCGATCGATGTTCAGATCAGCCGCCTGCGCCGCAAGCTGGAGGCCGACGCCAATGGCGGCCAGCTGATCAAGACAATCCGCGGCGCCGGTTATATGTTCACCCCCGCTGTTCAGACGCGTGAGGGTCAGCCGGCATGACTCGCATGTTCCAGAAGGGTTTCCCCGACACTGTGGCGAGCCGCGCTATCCTGATTCTGGTCGCCGCGCTGCTCGCCTTCCACCTCGTCGGCTACTGGGCCTATCGCGTCGGCGTCGAGAGCCTGGCGAGCGCGCAGCGCGACCGGGGCCTGGCGGAGCGCATCGTCTCGATCAAGCGCGCCATCGCCGGCATCCCGCACGAGCCGGAGCGGGATCGCGCCGCGCATGACCTATCAAGCGCGAGCTTGGAGGTCCACTGGAGCAAGGTTAGTCTTGTGCTCGGCACCGCGCCCACCACCGAGCGTACGGCGGCGATGGAGGCCAAGCTCAAGGAGCTTGTTCCCGACCTCGCCACGGAATCGTTCCGGCTCGGCTTCGCCGATGACGGCGCGCTCGGCTCAGGCGATGCCGATGCCTACCGGCACATGATGCTGGTCTCGGTCAGACTCGATGACGGCTCCTGGGTCAATTTCTCTTCGACCACTCTCGGCGCAACCCAGCACGCGGACTGGAGCGTGCTTGCCGTCACGATCTGCTTCGGTGTGGCGATCATCGTCGTCGCGGTCTTGCTGTTGCGCTGGGCGACGCGGCCGCTTCGCGATCTCGCCGTTGCAGCCGAGCGTTTCAGCCTGGATCAGATTCCGAAGCCGCTAGCCGAAACGGGCCCGGCCGAAGTCCGGCGCGCGGCGCGCGCGTTCAACACCATGCGCGAGCGCATCCAGCGCCTCGTCTCCGAGCGCATGCAGGCATTGGCGGCAGTCTCGCACGATTTGCGCACGCCGATCACGCGGCTGCGCCTGCGCTCCGAATTGATGGAGGACGACGCCACGCGCGACCTCGTCGACGCCGACCTCGCCGAGATGGAGGGCATGATCGATTCGACGCTGGAGTTCCTGCGCGGTGGCGTCTCCAGCGAGGCGATCAGGGCGATCGACATCGTCTCGGTGATCGAGACGATCGTCGACGATCATGCCGACCAGGGGCATGCCGTCAGCCTGAGCGGAGCCGGTCATGGCCGCGTGCTCGGCCGGCTGCTTGCGCTCAAACGCGCCTTCTGGAACGTCGTGGGAAACGCGGTAAAGTACGGCAGCCATGTGACCGTTATGGTTGACGAGACGCCAGCAGGGTTCGTGATCACGGTCGAAGACGATGGTCCCGGTATTCCCGAAGGCGATATGGAGCGCGTCTTTCAACCCTTCATCCGCCTCGAAGAATCGCGCGGACGCGAGACCGGCGGCTCCGGCCTCGGCCTGACCATCGCGCGCGCCGTCGTCCTCGCGCATGGCGGCGAGATCGCGCTGGGCAACCGTCCGGAAGGCGGTCTTCGGGTGACGATCACGCTGCCTAGCCTCGCCCAGCCCGAGCAGCAACTGGCGCAGGCGATCGCAGGCGATTCAGTCATGCCGCATGGGCCGACTGTGCCTACGGCATCCCATCCTGCCTCGACATAAATTTCGCGTGAACTGGAGATCATGATGAAGCCTACGTCGGTATTTTTTCTCGCCTTCCTACTGCCGGCTATCCCGGCGAGCGCCCAGGAGATCAAGGTCCATCTCAGCCCGACCTGCGGCTGCTGCAAGGCGTGGGTCCGACATCTCGAGCAAGCCGGCTTCACGCCGCGCGTCGTTGAAAGCAGCGATATGGCTGCAATCAAGCGTGTTACGGGGGTCCCGGATAAAGTCCAGTCCTGCCACACCGCCATTGTCGAGGGCTACTTCGTCGAAGGTCATGTACCGGCCTCAGACATCCGCAAGTTATTGAAAGACAGGCCGGCGGCTCTTGGCCTTGCCGTTCCCGACATGCCTGTTGGATCGCCCGGAATGGAGGTTCCAGGTGTCACGCCGGACAAATTCGAGACTTTGCTCGTTAGTGCTGGCGGACAGACGGTTGTCTACGGCAAGCACTAGCTAGCAGCCGATGAATTGCTTACCGGGCGTAACCGTCCGGTGTCGGCCCTTTCAGCGTTCTGATTGGCGGCTGTTGGCGAAGGCGGCCTTTCCGATGGCGTGGCACCGGGCCAGCTTCGCGATGTTGGTCTTGACGGCGGGAAGATCGATGTCCTCTGGGTCGTAGACCCGCCCGTACCATTCGACCAGGCGCTTGCGTTCGGGATGTCTGGGCTTGGCCATAGCCTCGACGAACTCGTCGAAGCCGGGGATTCCGCCGACGTCTTCCGGCGGAGCGCGGCGGGCGCCATCGACAAAGCGTGGATAGTCGAGACCGGGATCGGCGTCCCCGATGGCCTCGATCGTGAGCGTGTGCTCCCAGTTGAGCGTTCGCGCGTGTGTGCTCGAGACAGCGATCGAGGAGCCAGCCGTTCATCTCCTCGTAACTGGCGAAGCGCAGTCGCGGCGTGAAGAAGCGCTCGCGCACGAGACCGACCTGGTTCTCGACCTGGCCCTTCTCCCAGCCCGCTGCTGGCGTGCACGCGGTCGGCTCGATCAGGTAGTGGTTGCACATCTGCAGGAGGCGAGTAAGACCGTATGTCCGCTGAGCCGAGGTGGCTCGTCCTACACTGCGCCTTCGAGGGTTGCTCGGAGTGGCCGAGCCGATCCTCATCGCAGGAGGACGAGCCGTGGGACATTGTAGCGAGATTTTTGTCGGGATCGATGTTGCGAAGATGCGGAACGCCATCGCCGTGGCCGATGGTGAGCGCGGAGGCGAGGTGCGCTTCGTCGGCGAGGTAGACGCCTCAGATGATAGCATGCGTAGGGTCGTGAACCGGATCGCCGCGAGCTGCGATCGGGTGCATTTCTGCTACGAGGCCGGGCCCACAGGATACGGGCTGCATCGCCTTATCACCTCACTCGGCCATCCGTGCACGGTGGTGGCGCCGTCGCTGATCCCGAGGAAGCCGGGCGACCGGGTCAAGACCAACCGGCGCGACGCCATCGCCCTTGCGAGACTGCTACGGGCCGGCGAACTCACGGCGGTGTGGGTGCCCGACGCAGGCCACGAGGCGATGCGTGATCTTGTTCGTGCCCGGGCCGCCGCGGTCGAGACCCAACGAGTCCATCGCCAGCAGGTGAGTGGGTTCATGCTCAAGCACGGCCGGATCTTCTCGCGGACGAAGGCCTGGACCATGCGCTATCTGAGGTGGTTGCAGGAGCAGAAGTTCGATCACCCCGCTCATCAGATCGCACTGCAGGAGATGGTCGAGGCGGTCCGTATCTCAAAAGAACGCGTGCAGAGGCTCGAGGCGGCGATCGAGGAGTTCGTGCCGACCTGGTCACTGGCACCCGTCGTGCGGGCGCTTCAGGCGCTGCGCGGCGTCGATCTGATCGTGGCCGTGACCTTCGTCACCGAGATCAGCGACCTGAGCCGTTTTGAAAGTCCCCGCCAGCTCATGGGCTATCTCGGTCTGGTGCCGAGCGAACGCTCCACAGGCGACACTGTTAAGCGCCTCAGCCGCTCAAGGCCGTGGCCTGAGAACACCGCTCTGATGTCCGCTGTCAACAATTTGGATGCACGTTGCCGCCCGCTCGGCTGAGCGGCTCATAGTCCTCGCGCGCAGGTGGAGGCGGGGCCTGAAGGACGTCGGTGATCAAGCTCTGATGCGCGGGTTGGCTACCGCAGTTCCGAGTGTGCGTCCGGGGCGTTCCCTGTCTTACTGCGGGCGTCGGCCGGAGCCGGCCACAAAGCGTGTGACGGGAGTTCCCCTGCCGTGGCCCCGCCCCCGCCTGCGCGCGAGCTATGGACTCGTCGTCATTGCTGGCGACGAGGAGTTTAGGTCGATCGGGCCTCCCGTCCGACGGACCACATGAAGCCGACCAGTTCGCGGGCAATGGCCGTGCAGACGACGGTCGTCTTCTTGCCCCTTGCGCTAAGGGCTCGGTAACGCGCGGTGAGCCTGGTCTGCGCCTTCCAAGCAATCTCGCGCACCTCGGGCGAGGTCTGCTCCATCTTGTAGAGCTTCATTTTCCCGATCCGCGGAGGATGACGGTAGGTCCCGGACAGGAGATAGCCCATCTGCGCCGGCGTGATCGCGACGACGCCATCGGCCGGCGACGGCCACAGAAAGCGGCCCTTCTCCAGTCGGCGCACATAGAGGCTCGCCGCCTGCCCGTCGTGCCAGATCACCTTCAAAAGATCACCGCGACGCCCGCGGAAGCAGAAGATGTGGCCACCGAGCGGATCGCGCTTCAAGACCTCCTGCGCCACCAGCGCCAGCGAGGCGAACCCCTTCCTCATGTCGGTTTGGCCGGTCGCCAGCCAGACCTTCACGCTGACAGGAACCGGGATCATCGAAAAGCCTCAAGGCCCCGCGCAAGCTTCAAGACGGCGTCCATATCGGCGGCGCCCTCGACGATCATCTTCCGACCCGACCGCAGGACGATCTCGATCCGCCCCGGCGTCGGCGCGGCGACCGACAAGGCCGGCGGCGCACCAGCGCCCATCATCCGCGCGTCTTCGCGCTGGTCAGTCTCGGGCGTCACCAGCATCGGAATGAAGCCTGAAGGCGCAGCTCTCGGCTCGACAAGCATCGCACGCCGCCAAGCCAGCAATTGCGAGCGCGCGATCCCGTGCCGCCGCGCCGTCGCGGAGATCTGGCGCGGACCGACCATGCTCTCCAGCACGATCCGCTCCTTCTCGCCGTCGCTCCAGCGGCGACGACGCCCCGTATCGACCACGTCGAGGCGATTCAAGACACTGTCAGTATGGCTGTTCATACTCACAGTACTCAACGATTTGCATCAGACCGCGCAAGGCGGCCTACGCCGGATGCGTACGCACGATCCGCCGGGGGTGGCCTACCTCTACGCGCCCGATCGCAAGGCCGAGCAGGCGGTCCGGCACCTTCAAGGCTTCGTCGGCACGCTGCAGGTCGATGGCTTCGCGGGCTACAAGGTCTTGGCCGACCGCAATGCCGTCAGCCTGGCGTTCTGCTGGAGCCATGTCCGACGCAGGTTCTACGATCTCGCGCAGGCCGGTCCCGCGCCGATCGCGACGGAAGTGCTCGCGCGGATCGCCGAACTCTATCGCATCGAGGGCGAGATCTGTGGCCGATCCGCCGAGGAGCGCCGTGACATCCGCCAAGCGAGAAGCCGCACGATTGTCGATGCGCTCGAGCCATGGTTGAAGGCGAAGCTCGCCCTCGTCAGCCAGAAGAGCAAGCTCGCCGAGGCCATCCGCTATGCCCTTCCGCGGTGGGCGGGGCTCAGCCGCTTCCTCGACGACGGCCGCGTCGAGATCGACTCCAACATCGTCGAGCGCGCCATCAGGCCGATCGCTTTGAATCGCAAGAATGCACTGTTCGCGGGTAGCGACGGCGGCGCCGAGCACTGGGCCGTCATCGCCTCGCTCGTCGAAACCGCCAAGCTCAACGGTGTCGACCCGCAAGCCTATCTCGTCGACATCATCGCCCGCATTGTCGCCGGACATCCGCAGAGCCAACTCGACGAGCTCCTGCCTTGGTCCTATGCGCCGGCACCGCTCAAGGCCGTGGCCTGAGAACAGCGCATACCGCGAAGCGACTATCCCAAGATTTTGCTTGCGCCCGAGGTGGCGTCCACACATGGCCGTGCGGCACGCCGGCCCGGCAGCGTTCACGCCGGATGCGTACGCCGCGCAGGCGGGCCATCTTGGTCGAGAGGCCGGTCTCGTCGATGAAGATCAGGCGCTCCGGGTCGAGCTCGGGCTGGCTCTCGAACCAGGCTTCGCGCCGCTCCGCGACGCCTGAGCGGTCCTGCTCGGCCGCGTGCGCGGTCTTTATGGAATGGCTCGCCCCTTACCCTCGGCGCAAGATTGCGTCGGCCGCAAATGGCACGGAGGTGAGCCGATGAATGAGATCAGGGTTCTGGGAATC